>JBDTFK010000241.1:0-8591 GCA_039937995.1 Vulcanimicrobiaceae bacterium
TTTTTTCTTGCAACGGCGCCGGCGTAAGAAGCATGCGATTGAGCCACCAAGATTGCATGCCGATGACGGAATCGCGCATCTTCTTATTAAGGTCTTTACGCGTCGATTGTCGCGTCGCGGGGTCGGCCGTGCGAAGCGCAAGAATATCGGCGCGCGGATCGTAAAGGTTGTCGGGCTGAGCCGGCAGCGAGTTCGGTGCGGGAAAATGCACGAGCGACTCTACCGCATCGTGCGCGCGCATTGCCGCCAAGGCGGCGATCTGCGCGCGCGTGCCGCCAAATCCCGCGCGGCGCAAAAGATGCGCGGCGGTACGTTCGTCCCAAGGCCCGCGATAGGGCTTCAGGGCCGTCGCAACATCGAGAGAACCTGCGGGGCGGTTCAGTCCTAGTCCCATACTACCTCAGTGTAACGAAGCTTCCGGCGCCGACGTTTTAGATATGCATTAGCTCGTGCGGGGAAGCGGATTAAATTATGACGAAAGCCGTGGCTCGTGAGCTTGTTGGAGTCGCGCCTCGACCGTCGTAGCGAGGCATTCGCGCAAAATGCGCAACGTATGGAGGCGCTGGTCGCCGACTTCCGGGAGCGCCTCCTGGCCGTCCGAGGCGGCGGCGGACCCGACGCCGTGGCGAAGCATCGCAAACGCGGAAAGCTCACCGCGCGCGAGCGCATCGATACGTTGATCGATACCGGCTCCGCGTTCCTCGAGCTTTCCCCCCTCGCCGCAAGCGGCATGTACGACGACCATTCCCCTTCCGCCGGCATCGTAACGGGAATCGGCATTGTCGAAGGTCAGCATTGCGTCGTCGTCGCGAACGACGCGACGGTCAAGGGCGGCACGTACTATCCGATAACGGTGAAGAAACATCTGCGCGCACAGGAAATTGCCGAGCAGAATTATCTTCCGTGCGTTTACCTGGTCGATTCGGGCGGCGCATTTTTGCCGCTTCAGGCCGACGTTTTTCCCGACCGCGAACATTTCGGCCGCATTTTTTACAATCAAGCGCGCATGTCGGGGAAACGCATTGCGCAGATTTCGGCCGTCATGGGCTCGTGTACGGCAGGCGGCGCGTACGTGCCCGCGATGAGCGATGAAACCGTCATCGTCAAAGGCAACGGGACGATTTTTCTCGGCGGACCACCCCTCGTTAAAGCGGCCACCGGCGAAGAAGTCACGGCGGAAGAACTCGGGGGCGCCGACGTGCATACGCGCGTTTCCGGCGTGGCCGATCACTTCGCAAACGACGACCTGCACGCCCTCGGCATCGTCCGCGAAATTGTGAGAAACCTGCATCGCGAACTGCCGTTGCAGTGGGACCGCCGGGAACCGGCCGATCCGAAATACGACCCGCGCGAACTTTACGGGGTCATTCCGGCGGACAGCCGCACCGGTTACGACGTGCGCGAAATCATCGCGCGATTGGTGGACGATTCCGAATTTCACGAATTCAAGGCGCGTTACGGCACGACGCTGGTCTGCGGATTTGCCTACATCGACGGGCACCCCATAGGAATTTTGGCAAACAATGGGATCCTTTTTAGCGAAAGCGCGCTAAAAGGCACCCATTTTATCGAACTCTGCACGCAGCGCGGAACGCCGCTGCTCTTCCTGCAAAACATCACGGGCTTTATGGTCGGCAAGGAATACGAAAACGGCGGCATTGCGAAGGACGGCGCAAAACTCGTCATGGCCGTCGCGTGTGCCGAAGTGCCGAAGTTTACGGTCGTGATCGGCGGCAGCTTCGGCGCCGGGAACTACGGCATGTGCGGACGGGCGTATTCGCCGCGACAGTTGTGGATGTGGCCGAACGCGCGCATCAGCGTTATGGGTGGCCCCCAGGCCGCAAGCGTGCTCTCGACGGTGAAAGGCGCGATGACGCCGGAGGCAAAGGCCAAATTCGAAGCGCCGATACTCGAAAAATACGAACGCGAGGGAAATCCCTACTACTCGACCGCTCGCTTATGGGACGACGGCATCATCGATCCGGTCGACACTCGCCGCATAATCGCCATGGGACTCGACGCAGCGGCCAACGCACCGCTACCGCAAACGCGCTTCGGCATCTTCCGAATGTAACCGATCGCGCCGGCGTTGTGTCACAGCGCTGGTATGTATGCAATGCAGCGGTTCGGCGTACTCGGTGCGTATGCCGGCATGTGCGCGATCTGGGGAACCACGTGGCTCGTTATTAAGATCGCATTGCGGTATGCCCCGCCGATGACGGGCGTCGGGTTACGTTTTGTCGCGGCCGGCATCGCGCTTGGAGCTATCGGTCTCCTCCAACGCGGCCCGCGTACCCGTACGCCGTGGAAGCTCGTTGCGGTCCTTGCCGTTTTTTTATTCGGACTCAACTATATCTTCACGTATACCGCTGAGACCCGGCTCGATTCCGGCCTCGTCGCCGTCCTTTTCGGAACGCTGCCGTTTTTCACGTTCGGTTTCGGTCATTTTCTTGCAAACGAACGGACGACAGCGCGAGCGTGGGCCGGAGCGGTCGTCGCGTTTGGCGGCGTGGCGATCATTTCGCTCGGAAGTCAAGTGCAGGGCTCCCCGCTCTACGCGCTCGCAGCGATTGCCGCGGCGGCGTCATCGGCATTTGCAAACGTCTACGCAAAGCGCCACTCGGAACATGCCCCGCTTGTAACACTGCCGCCGTCGATGATTGCCGCCGGACTAGCCGTAGGGAGCTTCGGCGCGCTTACGGAGCACCCGAATTGGACGCTCGCGTTTAGCGCCCCGTCACTCGCAGCGCTCGCGTATCTTGCGTTCGTGGGAAGCGGCATCGCATTCTTTTTCAACATGTGGCTGCTGCAACGCATCCCGGTCTGGATTATCGGGCTTTCGGCGCTCGTTATTCCCGTTCTCGCAGTCGCCGTCGGCGTCGTATTCGGCCACGAACATTTCAGCACGCGCGAATTGCTCGGATCGCTTGCGGTCGTGGTCGGAATCGCCGTCGCCCTAACCAAACAAACCGCGGCCCAAGTCGCCCCAATCGAGGCCGAGGTCTAGGAGATTAGATCCCGGCGTACCATTCGTAGCCTTGATCTTCCCAGTAGCCGCCGCCGCCGGCGTGGATATTGGCGAAGCTTCCCACGACTTCAATGCGGCCGACCCACTTTGCGCTCTTGTAACCGAGTTGCGTCGGAATGCGCAAACGGAGCGGTGCGCCGTGATCGGGATCGAGCGGCGCGTCGTTAAGACGAAGCGCCAGCAGGGTTTGCGGGTGCATAGCCTGATGCAGGTCCAAACTTTCGTAGTACGGCGTGTTTTGCTCGTCTCTATCCAGGCAATGGAATACGACGAAGCGGGCATCGCTTCGCGGGCGAACGTTTGCGAGCACACTTTGCAACGGAATCCCACTCCATTTTCCGATCGCACTCCAGCCTTCGACGCAGTCGTGGCGGGTGGTTTGCGTCACCTGACTCATTTGCTGCAATTCGGCAAGCGAAAATGCGTGGCGACGCTCGACGGCGCCGTCGACGATGAGCTGGTAGGACCGAAAACGATCGGCCACGAGGCGCGTATACTGCGAGTCGCTCGGCGTTGCCAGGCCGTTTACGCGGAAGTGCTTATCGACCGCGGCGTCGGGATACTCGCGCGCTAGCCCGCGGGTCCCGATAAGCGTGTGACTTACGCGCTCGCCGGAACCAAGCAGATTGTGAAAGGTCTGATTCCCGTTGAGCGCGGTCCCAATCGGCGAGCATGCCGCAAGCGCCGACGAAATGCTGCTTGCAAGAAACAACCGCCGCTTCATGGGCCGACTCCGTCGTGCTCTCCGGGACGATACCAACCGGTAATCATCGACCGCATCTGGTTCCAAATGCCCTGCGTTGCGACTTGGAACGTATGGATCGCGAAAAAGCCGATCAGCGCGATCATGCCGGCGAAATGCCAGAGCCGTGCAAATTGGCGACCGCCGAAGAGCACGGTAAGCGGCGAAGCAATCGCGTCGATGCCGGGAGAAAGGGCCAGGCCGGTGAGAACGACGAGGGGCGCGATCACAAATAAAATCGCGGTATACGCGGCTTTTTGCAACGGGTTGTACCTGCCGTGCGGCGGCGGCTCTTTACGCAACTTCAAGTAGTACGCTTGCATCGGCCATAATTTTGGAAGGTCACTCGGCGAGAAGACCATTTCGGCGAGGTTCCCCTTTATCGCGCTGGAAACGAACCAGCCGAGCCAGCACAAGAGCGAAAACCATGCAAAAAAGAGATGCCAGCGCCGCCCGTCGGCCAAGTCCTGATAGGCCGGGATCGTAACCCATGCGGGGAACGCGCGGGCGCCTTTGCCGCCCATCCCGTCGTCGGTCCATCCGAGAACCCCCGTCGTCCGGAGGGTCTTCCCGAATATCGTTGTGGTGCCGACATTTTCGCTCGGCGAGTCGATCGAGAGGACGCGCCGCGCCGGGTTCGATTTATCCGACGCATCGAGGTACGGGGCGGCATTGAATATCTGTAGCCCGCTCGATACCAGCGCGGCAAAAGCGATCACCCAAAACCAGTGACTCAGCCGCGTTGTCACCGCGTACCGGTAGATTTTTTCGCGCGTCATGATACCCAGTATAACGCCTCCAAGGCGGGATCGGATGAAAGGACGAACCGAAAAACCGTCATGGACACGATCGCAATTTCGGCAACCGGGGGCGTAGCGCGCGTTCTGCTTGCCCGGCCCGACGTCCGCAACGCATTTAACGCCGATGTCATCCGTTCGTTGCGCGATGCGTTTTCGCAGTTTCATGCCGATCGCACAATCCGAGCCATCGTGCTCGCGGGCGAAGGAAAGTCGTTCTGCGGCGGCGCCGATATCAACTGGATGCGCGGCGCGCTGGATCTGAGTTACGACGCAAATGTCGCCGACGCGGAGGCGATGAGCGACATGTTTCGAGCAATCGACCGGTGCTCGAAACCGGTGGTCGGCCGCATTCACGGAGCCGCGCTCGGAGGCGGCGCCGGATTGGCCGCGGTCTGCGACGTCGCAATCGCAAGCGATGAAACGATCTTCGGGTTCACCGAAGTCAAACTCGGCATTATTCCGGCGGTAATTTCACCATTCGTGCTCGCAAAAATCGGCATGTCGCACGCGCGCGCGCTCTTCCTCACCGGCGAACGTTTTAACGCGGAGCGCGCGCGAGCGATCGGGCTCGTTCACGAAGTCGTTCCCGCAAGCGGCCTCGAGGGCGCGGTAGAACGCGTCCTCGCGGAACTGCTCACCGCCGGCCCGCTTGCGACCGCCGCCGCCAAGAAGCTGATCGCCGAAGTATCGGAATCGAGCTACCCTGCGTCGCGCGGGCTCACGGCTGCGGCCATCGCAAAACAGCGCGCCGGCGACGAGGGCCAAGAGGGACTCCGCGCGTTTCTCGAGCGCCGCGCGGCATCTTTCGCGCAATGATCGCCCGACTGCTGGTTGCAAACCGCGGCGAGATTGCCGTTCGCGTGGCGCGCGGCGCGCGCGAGATGGGGATTTCGCCGCTCGGTATCTACTCGGAAGCCGACGCAGATGCGTACCATCTGCGCTTTATGGACGACGCGCGCTGCGTCGGCCCCGCTCCGGCCGCCGAGTCGTATTTGAACATTGATGCGGTGATTGCCGCCGCAATCGACATGAGAGCCGATGCCGTGCATCCCGGATACGGCTTTCTTTCCGAACGCGGAGCGTTTGCGCGCGCGGTGACCGCTGCCGGAATGATTTTCGTCGGGCCGTCGGCCGATGTCATGGACGCCATGGGCAGTAAGATTGCAGCGAAACAGCGGGTGAGGGAATTTGACGTTCCGACGGTTCCCGGCTACGACGGCGAAGATCAATCGCCCGCGCGCCTGCGCGTCGAAGGCGAACGCATCGGATTCCCTCTTCTCATTAAAGCGAGTGCGGGCGGCGGGGGCCGCGGGATGCGCGTGGTCGATGCGATCGGCGGTTTCGACGAAGCGCTCGATGCGGCAAAACGCGAAGCGCTCTCCGCATTCGGCGACGACGCGATTCTGCTCGAACGCTACCTGCTGGATCCGCGGCACGTCGAGTTTCAAGTGCTCGCCGATGCGCACGGCGCGATAATCCATTTGGGCGAACGCGAATGTTCGATTCAACGGCGGCACCAAAAGATCGTCGAGGAGGCTCCCTCGGTCGCCCTTTCGCCGGAGTTGCGCGCCGAAATGGGCGCTGCGGCGATCCGTGCCGCGAAGTCGGTAAACTACGTCAACGCCGGAACGTGCGAGTTCATGCTCGATCGCGAGGGCCGTTTCTACTTCCTCGAGATGAACACGCGTTTGCAGGTGGAGCATCCGGTAACGGAGCTGGTTTACGGCGTTGACCTCGTGCAATGGCAGCTACGCATCGCAAACGGCGAGCACCTTACCATCACGCAAGAGGACGTTCGCCCGCGCGGATGGGCGATCGAAACGCGGATCTATGCAGAAGATCCAGCCAATCACATGCTCCCTTCCACGGGAACGATTACGCGCTGGTCACTTCCGGAAGGCCCCGGCGTTCGCGTCGACGCCGGCGTTACGACCGGAAGCGAAGTGAGCGTCTACTACGACCCTATGCTCGCAAAACTCATCGTCTTCGGCAGCGACCGCACGCGCGCGATTGCGCGCATGCAACGCGCGCTCGACGACTTCACCATCGAAGGCGTACGCGCAAATGTGCCCCTGCTAGCGTGGATCCTGCGCGACGAGTGGTACCTCGAGGGAAAAACCACCACGAGCTTTCTCGCCGAGCGCCTCGATGAATCGATCTTTTCAAACCCGTCGGCGCCTCCCGAGGCCGCGGTCCTGGTAACCGCGGCGCTGCTTGCAGCCGGCGCAATTCCGTGGCGTTCCGGTAGCGTCGGCATGCCCGTGCGTCTACAAAGCGGCGCGAAAACGTTCGTCGCCGAGGCAACCGCAATCGCACCCAACCGTTGGGCCCTATGCGGCGACGCAACGGGCGAACTGCTTGCGCAACGGCGTGGCGACAAGGTTTCCGCGACGCTCGGCGAGCGTACGGTCACGGGTAGCGTCGCATGTGAACGCGGTGCATACATCGCGCAACTCGGCGGCGTATCGTACCGGTTTGCGCCGATAGGCTCGCCGACGGCCGATTCATCCGGTTCGAGCGGCGCTGCCGGCGCAATCGACGGACGCATCACTTCGCCGATGCCGGGAAAGATCGTGAAAATCGCGGTGTCCACCGGCGATGAGGTCGGCGAACGAACGCTCCTCGTCGTTCTTGAAGCGATGAAGATGGAACACCGTATCGAAGCCTCGCTGCCGGCCACCGTTACCGCTATTTTCGTCAAAGAAGGCGAGATCGTTCCGGCCGGCGCACCGCTCGCGGAACTAAAATCACTGTAGGCGGGTCGCATCGGGCATGACGCTTCCAAAAGCGGTAACGCTGGTTGAAATGGGTCCCCGCGACGGACTCCAAAACGAACGCGAACTCGTATCGAGCGAGAATAAGATTCGCTACATCGATCTTCTTTCGCAGACGGGCTTGAAGTGGATCGAGGCGACGTCCTTCGTTAGCCCCAAGGCGATTCCACAACTCGGCGATGCGACAGAAGTTTTCGCGAACATTTACAAGGCGCCCGGCGTGCGTTATCCCGTGCTCGTGCCCAATATGAAAGGCTACGAACGGGCGAAGAGGGCCGGTGCCGACGCGATTGCCGTGTTCACGGCGTCGTCGGAAGCGTTTACGCGCCGGAACATCAATATGACGATCGACGAATCGATTGCGACCTTTGCGGAAGTCATCGCGGCTGCGAAGCGCGACAAGATGTGGGTGCGCGGCTACGTATCGACGGCTTTTGGTTCACCGTTCGGCGACGTCGTAACGCCGGAGATGGTCGTCGGCGTCGGGGTAAAACTCATGGATTTGGGCTGCGACGAACTTTCGATCGGAGACACGATCGGAGTGGGCGTACCGAGTCAAGTCGACGAACTCGTTCCCGCGCTTCTCAAGCACGTACCGCTCGGCCGCCTGGCGTTTCACTTCCACGACACGCGCGGAACGGCGCTTGCAAATGTTTATGCCGCGCTGCAAAGGGGCGTGCACATCTTCGATTGCTCTGCGGGCGGATTAGGCGGCTGTCCCTATGCGCCCGGCGCAACCGGAAATGTAGGCACAGAGGATGTGCTCTATCTTCTTCACTCGATGGGCATTGAAACCGGCGTCGACCTCGCAAAGGTTCGGGCCGCATCGCGTTTTATCGGCGGCGTTTTGCAACATACGCTGACGAGCAAAGCATTCCAGGCGATGGAAGCAGCCGACGCCGTAAACGCCGCGGCAACCGTGACGTCGCAGCGATGATCGTTCGCGCAGGCACCTTCTACGACGGAACGCTTTCGACTCCGCGCCGCAACGTCGATATCGAGATCGAGGGTAATCGGATTCGCGACGTCCGGGATGCAGCCGCGCCGAACCCCGATTTTGTCGCGACCTGCGTAACGCCGGGGCTCGTCAACGCACACGTGCATCTCGAAATGAGCGGCGAGCCCGATTCGATGGGTGCCGTGGCATCGATGACGCCGAATCAGCGGCTGCTGCGCGCGGTGGAGAATGCCCGTCGCGGGCTCGAAGCCGGCGTCACCACCGTCCGCGACGTCGGTGGTTCCAATGC
>JBDTFK010000242.1:0-5158 GCA_039937995.1 Vulcanimicrobiaceae bacterium
CGAGAAAAAGATCTCGAGCAGGGCATCGTCTTGCTCGGCGATCGCTTCAACGAGTTCTTGGCGCGACTTAAGGGCAAGCTCGCGCAAGTCGCCCGGCTCGAGGTCTTCGAGCTCCATGGTGGAACCGAGGTCGTCGCTGTAGACGACCTTTTTCATCGTAAAGAGATCGACGACGCCTTTGAAGTTATCTTCGGCGCCGATCGGAACCTGAATCGGGACGGCCCTGGCGCCGAGGCGCTCGCGGATCTTATCAACGACGTTAAAGAAATCGGCGCCCATGCGATCCATCTTGTTGACGAAAATGATGCGCGGAACTTTGTACTTATTTGCCTGACGCCACACGGTCTCGGACTGCGGCTGCACGGCGGCAACCGAGTCGAAGAGCGCAACCAAGCCATCGAGCACCCGAAGCGAGCGCTCGACCTCGACCGTGAAGTCCACGTGGCCAGGCGTATCGATAATATTGACCCGGTGCCCCCGCCAAGTGGCCGCCGTGGCGGCCGACGTGATGGTGATGCCGCGCTCCTGTTCCTGAACCATCCAGTCCATCGTGGCGGCGCCGTCATGCACCTCGCCGATCTTATGCACGCGTCCGGTGTAGAACAGGATGCGCTCGGTGCAGGTGGTCTTACCGGCATCAATGTGCGCGGCGATACCGATATTACGGGTATTTTCGAGGTTGAATTCTCTTGCCATTGCTTACCAGCGGTAGTGAGCGAAGGCCTTATTTGCTTCGGCCATTTTATGGGTGTCTTCGCGCTTCTTGATCGTCGCGCCGGTGTTGTTCGATGCATCCATCAACTCGCCGGCAAGTTTTTCCTCGAACGAGCGGCCGCCACGCGCGCGCGCGTAACCAATGAGCCAACGCATGCCCATCGCTTGACGGCGGTCCGGGCGGACTTCCATCGGCACTTGGTAGGTGGCACCACCGACGCGACGCGGACGAACCTCAACGAGCGGCATCGCATTGGAGAGCGCCTGCTGGAATACTTCGTACGGATCGCGGCCCGTTTTCTCGGCGATAATGTCGAGCGCGCCGTACGTCACCTGTTCGGCCGTCGACTTCTTGCCCGCGAGCATCACTTTATTGATGAAACGCGAGAGAATCTTCGAGTTGTACTTCGGGTCGGGCAGAATCTGCCTCTTCGGGGCGGGACCTTTACGTGGCATGTACCATCAAACTTTCTTGCGGTGCTTACTTTTTCGTAGAGCGCTTCGCGCCGTATTTCGAGCGGCCTTGCTTGCGATTCGCCGTACCGGCGGTATCGAGCGTGCCGCGAATAATATGATAGCGGACGCCCGGAAGATCTTTTACGCGTCCACCACGCACGAGTACGACGCTGTGCTCCTGAAGATTGTGGCCGATACCCGGGATGTACGCGGTCACTTCTTCGCCGTTGGTCAAACGGACGCGAGCGACTTTGCGGAGCGCGGAATTCGGCTTCTTCGGCGTAACGGTCTTTACTTGCGTGCACACGCCGCGACGCTGCGGATTTCCCGCAACTTCGAATTGGCGCGTCGGCAAATCCGGGTGACCCGGCTTCGGTCCGGTGAGGATCACGCGGAATGCGCGGGTTTTAACCTTCTTTTCGGTCTTGACCCGGCCGCGACGCACGAGTTGATTGATCGTCGGCAACTAAAACTCCTAAACGCGCTCTTTGGAGAAACACACACAAAGTCGGCCGCACCTGCGGGTGGGCCTGAACTACGGCAGTATAGCAAGGAGCATGTGGCCCGTCAACGTTGTTGGACGGGTCGTTAGATGCGTCCCGTCCCCACAGGAACGCGCGAGGCAGCCCGGGCCGGGACTGGGAGGGGGAACGAGCTGCTCGTGGGCGGCTTCGGAGCATCCTTATAAAGGCCGCCAGGAAGCGGCGAGCGGCCCCCCGGCAGCGAGCCCGTCGGCAACGCTTTCAAGAGCGATCGCGAGGAGGCGAAGCTCGCGTTCGAGGTTTTGGGCGTTTGCAGCGTAGATGTCGCGCCATATCGTCGATGGTGATCCACCCAGTCGCAGCAATTCACGCGCAGCCGGGCCGCAGAGGACGCTCGCACCGCCGTCGCCCCGGGCCCGAAATTGCGAAGCAAAGCACGTTGCGAGAACTTGGGGGAGGTGCGACGTGAGGGCGACGGCTCGATCGTGCTCGGCGGGATCGACGATGACCGGTGTGGCGCCGACCGAGATCGCGAACGCGCGCATCGCGGCGTTCGCCCGCTCGTCGGCCGCGGGGACGTACGCCCACGCCCGGCCCGAAAACATCGCAGCGGACGCATGGGTTGCGCCCGCTTTTTCGGATCCGGCCATCGGATGGGAGGGAACGAAGTTTGCGATGTCCCGAGCAACCGCAGCGACCGGCCCTTTCACTGAAGAGACGTCGAAAATCAACCGCGGACGCACCGGCCGCGCGCGTTCCACGCTGCGCACTTCGTCGATCGTAGCATTGACGTGCGCAGCTATTGCAACGACGTCGCATCGTTCGTAGATACCTTCACGCGTCGTCCGTTCGTCGATCGCGCCGATCGTTTGCGCGGCGTCGAGCGCTTCGAGCGACACGTCGTACCCGAGCACGTACCAGCCGCGCTCCCGAGCGGCTTTGCCGATCGAACCTCCGATGAGGCCGGTTCCGAGGATGCCGAGCGTCCCCGTCACGAGATTGTCAAACTCGAGAGATCGGGGCGCAGCGCTGCGGCTCCCTCGAGATACACGTGTTCGATATTCGCCTGCGCGAGCGTACTGTTGACGTGTACGAGGACGCGAACGCATTTTTGCAACGACCCCTGCACATCGATCTCGGTAAAATGGAGCATGGGGACATGCACCCATCCCATCTCGCGCGCGCCCAGAGCCGGGAACGTGGCCCGCAAATCGGGCGTGAGGCTAAAGAGGACCGAGGCGATATCGTCGATATCGATCCCGTTTCGTTCAACGATTTCGCACAGCAAACGTTTCGTGGCCAGAACGATCGCGGCGGCGTCGTCGGCATCGACGGTGATCGCGCCCCGCACGCCTCGCATCTTGGGCGAGGTCATACGAGCGCCTCATGATTCGACCAAATCGAAATGCCGTCGAGGTCCCGGATGACCTCCGCAAAATCGTCGAGCGTGAGGGCTTGGTCGCTGTCGCATTTCGCTTCGGCCGGATTGGGATGCACCTCAAGCAAGAGCCCGTGGGCGCCCGCCGCTTTTGCAGCTCTACACATTGGGCGAATCCACCGGCGCACGCCGACCGCGTGACTCGGATCGATTAACACCGGAAGATGCGTGCGCTCCCGCAGCACCGGAATTGCCGAAAGATCGAGCGTATTGCGCGTTGCCGGCTCGAACGTCCGTATGCCGCGCTCGCAAAGCACGACGCTGGGATTTCCTTCGGCGAGAATGTATTCCGCCGCGGCGAGAAACTCATCGATCGTCGCGGAGAGACCGCGTTTTAAGAGAACCGGATGCCCCGATTGACCCACTGCCTTGAGCAAATCGAAGTTTTGCATGTTGCGCGCGCCGATCTGCAGCACGTCGATCGTTTCGGACATGCGCTCGACCTGGTCGATCGTCATCACCTCGCTTACCGTCGGCAGTCCGCTCAAACGCCCCGCCTCGGAAAGGAGCGCAATGCCGTCCCATCCGAGTCCCGCGAATGCATAGGGGCTCGTTCGCGGCTTAAACGCACCGCCGCGCAGCATGATCGCGCCGCGCGACGCCACTCCCGCGGCGACTTCGAGCATCTGTTCGCGCGATTCAACCGCGCACGGCCCGGCGATGATGGTAAACTCACCATCGCCGATCGTAACGCCGCCGACGTGCAAGCGCGTCCCGTCCGGGCGCGACGAACGGGCGACGCGCGGAAACGTCGCGACCGCGCGAGGCGGAGCCGCGTTCACGCGCGGGGCGCTTGCCGAGACCGCGACGCGGACGTTGTGCATCCCTTCGCCGCCGATCGGCGCACCGCAATGTGCGTCATAGCTGCCGAGCAGCGTGACGCTGCGCGCGTCGCGGCGTACCGATTCGAGGGCCCCGCTCAAAGCGCGATCGCGAACGTCTCCGCAAACGTCGATGTAAAACACGTGTTCGCGCGCGAAGCCAAGTCGCGGTTTCGAATCTAATTTCGTGATATTGATTCCCGCGTCGCCAAAATGCGCGAGCACTCGCGCGAGCATTCCCGCCGCGTCTTCGACCGCGACGATCATCGACGTCTTTCGCCCGTTCGCGCTACCGGGTTCCGCATGTGCTTGCGGGCGTGCGGCAAAAACGATGAAGCGCGAGTACGTCCGCGGATCGTCGGAACAATGCGCCGCAAGTTCGATGAGGTCGTAGCGGTCGGCCGCGGCCGACGGGGCCAGTGCCCCGACGGAGGGTGCGCCGCGCCGCGCAACCTCGCGCGCCGCAACCCCGGTATCCTCGCACGGAATCGCGCGCGCCGCGGGCAGGCTGCTCAAGAACCGGCCGCACTCGGCAATCACGAGCGGGTGGGCGAGTATTTCGCGAACGTTCTCGATACGGCTCCCATTGACGCCGAGCAAACGATGATCCGTGCGCCAATCGATCTCGGCGACGGGAGCGAGGCCGAACTCTGCGAGGAGATCGTATCCTTCGCGCACGGTTCCGCCGATGGCGTTCTCGACCGGGACAACGCCGAACGCAGCGCGCTCTCCCGCGACGCGCGTCGCAAGCTCCCGGTAGGCGTCGACGCCGCGCGTTTGCGCCGCGCTATTGCGCTGCGAGAGGAAATACTCGAGAACTAACTGCGAGTACGCGCCTTCGACGCCCTGATACACCGCGATCTCCATTGACGTAACTCCTACGGAAGTCTGATAAAAATACAAGAGCCCCGACCGGTACCGGTGGGGGCTCTCGTGCGTTGTTGACCTTGCTACTCGCTATCGGTCGTCGCTACGCAAACACGAACTCCACCGGCCCTGCGGGCGGCAAATACCAGTATGAGTAGGCGTAAAGGCGAGTATGCGACACTTTCCGCCTATGTAATCACGGCGGCTCCTCGATGTCAAGGCGTTCCAACCCGGTCGGAATGACGAACCGCGTCACGCGGCGCATGAAGGACGCATGAAAGACCGGCTGGGCGTGCTCGACGGAATGCGCGGCATCGCCGTGCTCCTCGTGCTTTGGTACCACGTATGGGAAATTTCGTGGCTTCCCGCGCCGTGGTACC
>JBDTFK010000243.1:0-3528 GCA_039937995.1 Vulcanimicrobiaceae bacterium
GCTACCGGCATCGGCAGATTCCCTAAGCCTGGGCATCACGGTCACACCCGGCAAATTCGAAGTCTCGATTCCGCTCGGAACCACCTACAACGTCCCCGTCACCGTAGCGAACACGAGCGTCTCCCAAACGCACATCCAGGCGACCATGGTCGATTTTGGGTTAAACGAAAACGGAGACTATCGCTTCGAAAAAGTCGGAACCCGGCCATATTCGCTGCTGAAATGGGCATCGATCCGGCCACGTGAATTCGACATAGCTCAGGGCACGGCGCAACAAGTTCAGCTAACGATCGCGATTCCTTCGGACCAACGTCTGAGCGGAGAATACGCAGGTATTATCTTCTTCCAGACGCGGCCGGAGCGTCGCGCCGGAGCCGGCGTAGCCTTTTCGGCCCGGGTCGCTTCCAAGATTTACGAAACGATTCCGGGTACCGTGAAGATCGACGGCGCGATCCAGAAGATGACGAGTTCGAAGAGTTCGGATGGCCAAATGTTCCGAGTCTTTTTTAAGAACACGGGAAACGCGCACGTCTATCTCCGCGGGCAGATCATCGTGCAAAAGGCCGGCAACGCGGTTTACCAGGTTGCAATGCCGGGCAATCTTCTCGTCGAACGCGGCGGCGATCGTACCGTGGAAATTCGCGGAAAATCGCTCGATCCGGGTTCGTATCAGGCGATCGCAACCGTGGACTACGGCGGCAAAACGGAAACGGGCGGCGAGATAAGCTTCGACGTCCACTAATGGATTAGCTCAAGGAATTCCGCCCTTAAAACGGCGGCACAGGAAGTGTGTAGGACGCGTATTATGAAATCGCAGCGGCAAGGAGTTTTGAGATCGGTGAGCGTGATCGGCGCGCTCCTTGTCTCGCTCGTTCCGGCTGTAGCGCCCGCTGCAACCGACACGACGATCAAGTGGCACGGTCAAATGCTCGTCTCGATGAGCGTGACACCGAATTACACGCCCGGCTACGGAGCGATACTTTCAAAATTCGGCGGCGGCTCACCGATACCGGTTGCCGGACCGGGGGCACCCGCGGCCGTTGATTTCGGCTCTGTCCTAGCAGGCGATTCCTATCTCTACAAATTTGCAGCGCACGTTAAAGTTACGACGAACGACCCCGGCGGATTCAATCTCTACGGCGAAGGGACGGCCGATTTCATCGCGGTGACGACCGGCGGAAACGCACCGCTCTCAACCACGCTCTTCTACGTAAATTCCGTCGCGGGCGGCACGGATACGAACAACGGATTCAACGCGCCGGCGTACCCATTCGCCCGCACGTCCGCCCCCGTGACGGGCGGCCCGCCACCGACGATCAACTACGGCGGTGTCTATCCGTCTCCCATTGCGACCACAAACACGCCACTCGCGGATTTTTACGAGGACTACCTTTTAAAAGTTCCGGCGACCGCCGTAGCGGCCTCGTACGTTATCTGGGTCGTCTACACGGTGGTACCGCAGTGAAAAATATCGCGCGCCGCTACTTCTTGGCCTTCGCCGTTTTGGTAGCGCTCCCGATCGTCGCGTCGGCGTTTGTCTCGCAGCAAGATCAGATCTCCGTAACCGTCGTGGTCAACGTAACGCCTGCTCCGGTCAGCATGCTTCCGCGAGGCGCAAGCGCCGACGGCAGCGGAATCGTCGCGCAGTTTAGCGTGGCGGGGCACCGGATATTTGAAAAGGAATTTTCCGCGCAGGCCATACATTTTGCGCCTAATCTCGTAGCCCAAGCTGTCCCAACCGGTCAGGGTGCGGTGAAAGTCCAGGCAGAAGTTTCGCCGAACCCCAATGCCACGTTGCTCTACAGCGACCAAAATGTCGTCGTCATAAATGCAACTGCCGGCACGAGCATCGTCGTACCGTGCGCGTATCACGTTACGGTAGACACGAAGAAAACCTATTGGCAGCTCGAGCACGGCCTGTCAAACGATTTTGCGAGCTCGTTTCCGGGTAACGACCTTGCCAACAACACGTACGTCGCCGCGCCGAATCCGACGGCGACGCCGTTCGTCGTGTTCGCCGATGATGGCGGGAAATGGTCGCTTATCGCGACGAGCGCGGGCGCGAAAACCTACTGCGTCGATCTTACGCTCAAGATACCCGTCGGCGTCGCGCAAGGAGCGTATAGTTCGAATGCTATTTATACGTTGTTCTACTAATGCGTAACGCCCGAATCGCGTGGCTCTCGACCATCGTGGCTTTTTGCGCGGTCGCAGCGTCCGCTTTCGCCCAGGTAAAACCCGATCAACCGGTCAGGTTGCCGGTTCACGGCCCGCGCGTGTCTGTGCCCACCATGGCGCCCCCACTCGTCGTCGGCGGCTCCACGGTCCACGGCGTTTCCGCCGGAGCCACCGTCCCGCTTTCGCGGCTCGCTGCGCTTCCCTTACAAACCAAACTCAATACGGTTACACCCAAGAGCTTAAAAAATCACATCCGGCCGATGTCGGCAAGCGGCGCGACGATCGACATCAACACGAACACGAACTGCGCGGGCACCGGTTCGCTCGGCGATCAGTTCAATGTCGGATGCACGATTACGTGGCGGGCGACCGGCCTCATCGGCGGACACACGTGGCAAGACTACTTCATCCTTACCTCTAACGGAAATCACACGGCGGCCACCGCGCAAGGCGGCACATACGGCGGCGCCGCGGGCGGCGTGCATAATACGACGATGACCGTTGCAGGCACGTACGTCTTCGGCGTCTACGATACGACCGCGGGGCAATGGGTCGCGGTCGTTTATGTCAATGCCGGCCAAGTTTCGGCAGTTCGTGTTTATCAAGACCCGTTCCACACGCAAGAGACGTACCAATTCGACGCAGGCACCAGCAGTTCGGCATACATCTATTTGCCGAACGTTTCGCAATCGGACTACTACGTCGTCGGCGTCGAGCAAACGTCGATCGCGCCGAACTGCGTATTTTTGGGTCCAGCGCCTCTGCCTTCACCCTACAGCTACCCGGCGAACAAACTCTGCGATCTCACAGCCTCGGGCGGCATTCAGGCGCCGGGTGGAAATCTCGCCGTGACCTGGCCGCTCGGACCGTCGCTTACCGCCGGCATTTACTCCGTCGTCGTGTGGGATATAACCAGTGGGACGCTGATCGGACAAGTGCAAGTCTCCATCACGGGAGCGAGCGGGCTCGTCGTCATAACGAAGCCCGACGCATCGGGAGGTAACGCCAATCCGTCGCCGCGCCCGATACCCGTCGCAACGCAGTCGACGATTTTCGCTTGGGATAGCGGTCCGGGACTCACCGACGAGTCCGTTACCGGTTTCAACGCGTCGATTCAAGGCGCGACGAACGGCGCCAATTACCGGTGGACGCTCAGCGATCCGCAGGGTCAAGTCATTTCGACGGCCCCGGGAACGATTGCGGGAAACGCGGGCAACCAAACGTTCACGTTCGATACGATCGCGAACATGCTCTCGCCCGGACAATATCCCGCGCAAGCTTTCACCGTCCAACTTTACGATACGACGCACAACACCGTGATTGCGTCGCAAGGGTTTAAGGTTCTCGGTT
>JBDTFK010000244.1:0-6751 GCA_039937995.1 Vulcanimicrobiaceae bacterium
GGAGGGTTACTTTTCCAAATGAGAAGCAGCAGATGCTCCCGTTCGGTAACCACGGCTGTTGTTTTAGCGGTTGCTTTCCTGATCCAGGGAACATGGGCACTGGCAGGTTCGACCGGCGGACTCAACGGCACGGTGACGGACGGGAGCGGCTCCCCAGTCGCAGGCGCCAGGGTTACGACGGCGTCGCCGTCGCAAACCGCGAGCACGCAAACCGACGCCCGCGGTCATTTCGTTTTTTTTGGGCTTTCGCCCGACACGTACACCGTAACGGCCGAAAAAGAAGGTCTGACGCCGGCATCGATTGCGGGCGTTACGGTGTTTGCCGACAATCAGCAAACCCTATCGCTTCAACTCACGAAGGTCCTCAAGACGATCGCGAAAGTCTCTTCGCGGGCGACGGGAAACCTCGTTAAGTCGGGTACGAGTTCGTCGGTCTACTCGGTTAACGCTACGCAGGCGGCGCAAGTGGCAAGTTCGGCCGGCGGATACAACCTCGATACGGCCTATTCCGCCATTGCGAGCCAGCCCGGCGTGTACGAACCCATCGGTTCGTTTAACTTCGGGCAAGTTTTTTACATTCGCGGCTCGAGCTACGGCGAAGTCGGTTACGAGTTCGACGGCGTCCCGGTCAATCGCGCGTTCGACAACTACAGTGCAAACTCGCTCTCGAACCTAGGGACCTCCGAAACCGAAGTGTACACCGGAGGATCGCCCGCGGGCGGCGGCTCGTCGACGCTTGGCGGGTATATCAACCAAGTCATCAAGTCCGGAACCTACCCCGGGTACGGCAACGCAGTTCTTGCTCTTGGAGCGCCGGCGTTTTATCACAAGATCGACCTGGAAACGGGCGGTGCGAATCCGGCGCGCACGTTCTCCTGGTATGCGGCGGTACGAGGCTCCGACAACGTTCCCAGTTTTATCGATGACAACGACGGCGCCGGATACAATCCCGACGGCAGCAATGCCGCGGGACTGCAGGGCTCGCAATATCTGCCGGTCTTCAACGTGGAGCAGAACTTCTTCGGGAACGTCGGAAACGGCCCGTGGCCCACGTGCGTCAACGGAGTCGCTCCGCCCGGCTCGCCTCGGATAACCTACGATGGTGCCGACGGCGGTGGCCTTACGGGTACGCCGATCTGTGCGGCATACGGGCCGCTCGCCGGCTCGGTCGCGGCAACGGGTTTCGGCGGGGGCGCCTATGGTTTTCAATCGCAGGATCGCGAGAACGTGTTCAATTTCCATTTCGCGCTTCCGCACAAAAACGATGATGGGCGCGACGACATTCAACTCCTGTACGATGCTTTTGCGTACCATTCGATTGGATGGGACAACATCAACACATCGGGGGGTCTTCCACTCTTCGAGCAGGCTTTGACCGGATGGGCCGGCCCGGGTGGATACTTGGATACGCTTAACGGTGGCTTGCCGAGCGGCGGCGTTCCACAGTGGCCCGGCGGGTCGACGCCGAATATCTGCTCCTTCGAATATTTCTACGCGGTGAATTTTGGACTCGGAACGGGCTGCGCAGCCGCAGGTCAATCACCCTTTGAGTGGGGAGACGGACTGCAGTTTACGGGCGTCGCCTTCGGAACGCCGGCTTCGTCGGCGGCCGGAAAGGTCGTCCCGTACTACTTCCCCGGATCACCGACAAACCGCTCGACGTTCGTCAACGGCGGAGCCGGTTACGGCATCTCGCCGAACCAACCGTCGGGCGTATGGAACGACGGGCAGATCTTCAAGGTGCAATACACCAAGAACATCGGAAGTAACGCATTCGTGCGCCTCTTCGGGTATTCGTTCTATTCGGACTGGCTGCAGAACAATCCGAATTTCGGTACGGCGAACCTACCGATTTTTGACCTCGGTCAAAATGCGTCGGGGAACGATTACGAGGTCAACTATCACACGAAGGGCGTCCAGCTGGAAGGCTCGGACCAAATCAACTCTCAGCATTTGCTTACTCTTACCGGCAACTACACGACTTCAACGGGGCAGCGTTGGAACAACACCAGCGCCGGCGTCTCCAGCGGAGGATCGCCAGCGGCCGTGCTGATGAACGGCAAGGGTGCTTGCATCAGCGGCATCGTCAACGATAACGGCAACGGAAACCAAACGCCGTACGATGCCTCCTATCCGGACAACATGCCCGTCGGCAGTCCGGTGTCGTGCCTCTCGTACTTGGCGGGCGCCTATCTCGATTCGGGGGGAAATCCGCAGGCTGCGGTTGTCTCGAACGTCGGAAACGGGGTGCTTCCCGCAGCGCCGGCCGGTGCGACGTGGACGATGGCGCAGAACTTGCAAATCAACGGCAATCGCAACTCCGTGACGCCGAAGTTCGGCAGCCTCGCCTTAACTGACGAGTTCCGACCGAACGACAAGCTCTACTTGAACCTCGGCTTGCGTTTTGAAAACTATCGTTACGATATTCCGATATCGGGCGACGCGGAATCGACGTTTTGGGTGAACGAGGTCAACCAGACGGCATGCGTCGCTCCGGTCGGTTTGGTTCAAGTGCCCGGAAGCGACAACAACGCGGGCAATCAAGACCGGACGGGATCGAATTTAGGTTACACAACGTTCCTCACGACCGCGCCCGGCGGCACGTGTCCGTTCGACAACGTCATCGGCCAGCAAACCTATCATCCGGGAACGAACGGCATTCCGGCGATCAGCCTCGGCACGACACCGGTTTTGCAACATTCGACGCTCTCCCCGCGCTTCGGCGGAACCTACACGCTTAATCCGGATACCGTCGTCCGCTTCACCTTCGGCCGCTACACGCAACCGACGCCGACGTACGCGGAGCAAGTGCTGACGTACACCGACGGCTATACGCTGGCGACAAATTTGTACAATTCCGCGTATTTTAACAACGGCTTTGCTTCGACAATCCACGACAACCCGATTCAGTACTCGAACAACGCCGACTTATCACTCGAGAAGCACCTCAAAGGAACGGACATTACTTTTCGTCTCACGCCGTTCTATCGCTATACCAGCAATCAAGTCGTCTCGGTCTCGCTTCCCGGCGGCCTTGCCGGCGGATTCAATTCCGGAACGCAACGCTCCCAGGGTATCGAATTTCAGATCGACAAAGGCGATCCGTCGGCAAACGGATGGTCCAGTCAACTTTCGTACACCTATACCGATGTCAAGATCAAGTACTCGTTGATCAACGGCAACAACTACATTACGGGCCTGCAAAACACGCTCAATACTTTCCTCAACCTCACGAAAACCAACGGCGGCTCGCCGTGTTACAACGCCGGGACCGGCGAAACTGCCGCGCAGTGCGCTGCGGATCCGGCGGCCGTAACCAACCCGTACTACAACGTGTTGCCGGGCGTCACGCCCGCGACGATTAAATCGCAATTCGCGGTCGACGGGTGGTACCCGGTCTACTCGAATTACTTTCCCAACGGCGTAGCCGGCGGCGACGCCGGAACGGCCATTCCGAAGAACATCTTCGCCGGTTTCCTCGCCTATAAACGCGGCAAATGGCAAGCGTCGCTTAACGCCGCACTTCAACAAGGCAACCTTTACGGCGCGCCCAACGATGTCGTCGGCATCGACCCGACGTCGTGCCAGGCGAACCTGGGAACGACCGGCGTTGTCGCGGGATCGCAGCAAGCAGACTTCCAAAGCTGCACGGGGCAGGTTGTTATTCCCAACCCGGTAACCGGGCAGTTCGACGGAATCGCGCAATACACGAATCCGTGGATTCTCAACATCGGCGGCGCGATCAACTACGAAATCTCGCCGAAGGTCTCGATCACGGCTTCGCTTGCCAATCTCTACAACCAATGCTTCGGCGGCACGAGTGCGGCTTGGACGGCCGCGTTCAAGCCGTCGTCCATCGTCTGCAACTACGGCCCGAATTCCGGGCAATACCTGGGGTGGAGCCCCGGAGAAGCGTACAATACGGCCGGCGCCGGATACTTCAACGGAGCGAGTCCGAGCGATCCGGTTAACGGTACCACCCACTACCCGAACGGCTTCAACTACCCGTACACACCCTTCGCAGGCGGCTATCCGTTCCAGGCATACATCGAGCTAAAGATCAAACTCTAGCGTAACCCGCATCGGTCGATGTTAAAAAAGGACCCTCGCTGCAACGAGGGTTCTTTTGCATGCGATCGGTGACTACTTCGCGCCGGCTACCGCGAGAAGTGCGGGAATGAGGAACATGACGATACCTGCCAACCACGCCTGCAGCTTCGGGACGCGGCCCACGATGAGCATGGCGGCGATCGAGAGTGCCACGGCCCAAATCGTAAACGGATTTATCGCGGTAAAAAACGCCGTCAGCTTCGCGTTGCCTGCCGGTGCGAGCAACGCCAGGCTCGGCATCGCACTTTGAACCGCCGGAATGCTCTCGAAACTCTGCGCGCCACGCAAGGTGACGATCAGCGCGGCAACGATCGTAGAAAGGCCCGCCGCGGGCACCGCAATGTTGCACGACGCCGCAAAGAATTTTCCGAAGGTTCCATCGCCCCGGCCGATTGCGTTGAAGATCAGCATTACGACGGCCTCGATCAGGCAATATACGGGAACGGCCACGATCGAAAAGAGCCATGCGAAGTTGAAAATCTTCAGGTTCATCGAAACGAAACTCTGTTGCTGGTCGGCCGACATCTGCGCCAGTCGCGGATCCTTTGCGAGCATTTCGGGCCAGCTACTCGTGAATGCGTGTTGGAACGCCGGAATCATGAGATAGCTTCCGAGAGCGCTCAGTACGATCGTGATCGCGAGCGCCAAGCCCCACGTTGGGAACGTGCGAATCGACTCGAACGCCTCCTTGGGAGAGACGATCGTATCGATCAGGGTCTTGAGCCCGTTGGCGCTCGGTGCCGGAGTAGGGTCGACGGCCATGTTGCATACCTTCCGTCTCATCGACGACAAGCAACGCTACCGAATCCAAGGTAGCGCGCGGATGGCGAATCCTTTCAGCCCGCTACCGCATCAACCCCTCGTCCTTGCACGCCGGCCGCGTTACTGCCCGCGACGACGCGGGCGTTCCATTCAATTCACGCAACAACATATCGATCGCCAAACGGTGCTCCACGGCGGCTGCCGCAAGCTCGAGGCGCTCCTTGCGCATTTCGAGGAGCCTCAATTGAAGGAGTACCCTCATGCGCCGCATTGCGTGCGCGGAATAGAGACCGGGAGCGGGGCAAACCGGAACGCTCCGCGGCTTCGGCCGTCCGACTAAGCTCGTACACAGGAGAAGCGAGGTCAGGGCCACCCCGACGCGGTATCCGAAAAGCATGGTTTTCCTCACGACTCGCATTCACGCGTCCGCGCGATTCTTAAAGTAGCAACCGCGGTGAATTCCGACACCTTGATCGTCCCCGCGCCGCCCGCCGAACCGTTCGTCCGCGTCGTTCCGCTCGGCGGCTGCGGCGAGATCGGTCGCAATATGACGGTGATCGAAACGAACGACGATCTCGTCGTCGTCGACTGCGGGCTGATGTTCCCCGACGACGAAATGTTCGGCGTCGATATCGTTATCAACGATTTCACCTACGTTCGCGAGCGCGTTCATAAATTGCGGGCGGTGCTCGTGACGCACGGTCACGAGGATCATATCGGCGGCATCCCATATTTTCTGCGCGAGTTTCCCGGCACTCCGGTCGTCGGAACTTCCCTTTCGATCGCGCTTATCAAGGCAAAATCGCGCGAGCACAAGTTCAGCGATATCAGTTTTGTCACGGTGAAACCCGGCGACCGGATTGCGTACGGGGCGATCGAAACAGAGTTCGTTCACATCAATCACTCGGTTGCGGGGGCGTGTTCGCTTGCGCTGCGTACGCCCGTTGGGAACATTTTCCACACCGGTGATTTTAAATTCGATCAGACTCCGATCGACAACAAGCCGGCAGACTTTGCGCGCATCGCTCGAATCGGCGACGAAGGCGTTTTGTGTATGCTTTCCGACTCGACGAATTCGGAGCGTCCGGGACACACGCTTTCCGAGCGCATTGTCGGCGAAGCGTTTACCACCATATTCTCGCGCACGAAAGGACGAATGATCGTCGCGTCGTTCGCATCAAACGTGCCGCGCGTTCAGCAAGTCGTGGATCACGCCGTGCGTTTTGGACGCAAGATTGCTTTTCTCGGGCGGTCGATGCAAAACGTGGTTCACTTCGCGACCGAACTCGGACATCTGCGCATCCCGCCCGACACGACGATCAAGATTGAAGACGTTGAGAGCTATCCTCCCGATCACATCGTCGTGATGACCACGGGATCCCAGGGCGAACCGATGAGCGGCCTCGCGCGTATGTCCGTGCGCGCCCACAAGAAAATAAAGATCGTTCCCGGCGATACGGTCGTAATCAGCGCGACACCGATTCCGGGGAACGAAAAGAGCGTTTATAAAACGATCAACAACCTTTGCAAGCTCGGCGCGACGGTCATTCACGGCACCGACGGCAAGTCTCACGTTTCGGGGCACGCCTCGCAAGAGGAACTGTTGTTGATGCTCAACCTCGTGCGCCCGGAATTTTTTGTCCCGGTCCACGGCGAGTACCGGATGCTCGTCCAGCACGGCCGCCTGGCGGTGCAAACCGGCGTTCATTCCGAAAACGTTTTTGTCGTCGAAAACGGGGACGTGCTCGAGTTCACCGCCGAATTCGGCGACAAGATCGGCAAAACGTACGGCGGGAACGTCCTCGTCGACGGCACGGGCGTCGGCGACATCGGGGAGGCGGTTCTGCGCGACCGCAAAGCGCTTTCGAACGACGGCATC
>JBDTFK010000245.1:0-7253 GCA_039937995.1 Vulcanimicrobiaceae bacterium
CGCGCGCGGTTTTCGTGCAGCGCTCGCGCGGCTACGCATCGCGCAAGTCGATCGACATCGCGACCTGCGAGCGCCTCTTTTCCGCGATTCGCAACGTAGACGCGGAGACGCTTATTCTCGTCGACAACTGCTACGGCGAACTCGTCGAAGCGAAAGAACCGACGCACGTGGGAGCCGATCTCGTGATGGGATCGCTCATCAAAAACCTGGGCGGGTCGCTCGCGCCGGCGGGCGGGTACGTGGCTGGACGCAGCGACCTGGTCGATCTCTTCGCGTCGCGTCTCTACGCGCCGGGATTGGGCGCGGCGCTCGGCACGACGCTCGGCTTTGGGCGCGCGTTCATCCAGGGCTTATTTCTCGCGCCGCTTGTTGTCGAACAGACCCTGCGCGGGCTCGATTTCGCGGCGGCGCTCTTCGAAGAGCTGGGTTTCGCGGTCGACCCGGCGCCGGGTTCCCTCCGAACGGATATCGTGCAGGCGATTCGCCTGGGCAGCGTCGCTTCGCTCGAACGGTTTGCCGCGGGCCTGCAGCGAGCGATGCCGCTCAACGCGCGCTTCCGTCCCGAACCCGGCCCGGTGCCGGGTTACACCGATCCCGTCATCATGTCGAGCGGCGCGTTCGTGGGAGGTGCCACGATCGAACTCTCGTGCGATGCGCCCATGCGGGAGCCCTACGAAGTCTATCTCCAAGGCGGGGTAGTGGCCGAGCACACCATGGCAGGCGCATTGCTCGCGGCCCAATCTGTGCTCGCTTGAAGGCGGCCGATACCGCTTAGAGAACCTTCAGCCTCGGTGAGCACAGAAGAAAACCGTCCGAACGAACGGCGTTTCCATAGAACGAACGTCGATTTCCCGGCCACCATTATTGTGCCGGGGCACGAACTCATCTTATCGGGACGCGCTAGAGATTTAAGTCGCGGCGGTATGCGCGTTGCAACCCCGACCGACTTGCCGACGGGTCAGCCGATCCTCCTTCGCTTCGTGCTACCGGGCGGCGAGCGCGAGATGCTCATCCGGGCGCGCATCGTGCTGTCCTTTTACGAAGCCTCAACCTCATCGTACGCCCACGGCATCGCCTTCACCCAATACACAACAAAAGACCACGACGACATCTCCGCCTGGGTAGGCGAAGAAACCAAAGAACCCCAACCCTAACAGAGTGCCCACAAGAAATTAAAAAGCGCCCCGGAATTTCCGGGGCGCTTTTTAATTTCGCGTGTCTTACCGTCAAGCGCCGAACGAATTAGCGCTGGTTTCGTCCAGATCAAGGAGCGAAGGTCCGAAGCGTGCACAAGCACGTGAAGACCTCCGCGACGCGGAGCTGGGCGAAACCAGCGCTAATTCGTTTCGCCGAGGAAGCCGTAGAAGTAGTATCGGTTGCCGTCCGAAGTCGTAACGACGATGCGGGTGTCTTCCAGGGTGGCTTCGCTCACCGTTTTTCCGACCAGCGTCTCGAGAATTGCCTGTGCTTGTAGGAACTCCGCCTCGCGCAGAGCGTCCGGTTCTACTTCAATCAGGTCCATGAGCTCGTCGATCCGGTTGTTCATCGTCACCCTATGAGTAATCGTCCGGGACGGCCGTTTTGTTAGCCGAACCTTAACGTGCATTCCAGGTCTACCAGGAGCTAGGCGACCGCGTCAGAGAAGGCCACGCGGCCATGTACCTGCTTGAGGTCCTCAGCGGACCGTTAGACGGAAAAACCTGGACGTTCGAGAGCGAGATCACGATTGGTCGCGATGACGCAGTCGCTGAAGCGTGTATTGCTCTTGATCGCTATGTTTCCCGCAAACACGCCCATTTACGCGTTGACGGCGAGGCGCTTCGCGTCACCGATCTGGAGAGCCGCAATGGAACGAAGGTCAACGGCGAGGCCGTAAGCGGTAACGTGGAGTTGCCCATCGGCGACCCGTTCGTGGTGGGCCGGACCGTGCTACGCGTCACGCGGGCGTAAGCAAGGAAGCGATGGACGTTGCAACCACGGTCGCTCGCGCGCGAGCGTTTTGCGGTGCGCTTCCGCGTCCGCTCGGATTCGTTCCGACAATGGGGGCGCTGCACGAAGGGCATTTGGAACTCGTGCGCCGCGCGCGGGCCGAGTGTGCTTCGCTTGTGGCCTCAGTCTTTATCAACCCGCTGCAGTTCGGCGAGAACGAGGACCTAGCGACGTACCCGCGAGACTACGACGGCGACCGCGCGGCATTGGACGCGGCCGGGGTCGATGTGCTTTTCTCGCCGCCGGCCGCTGAAATGTATTCTGCCGACTTTTCGACATCGGTAAACATCGGGCCGATGGGAAGCGCCTACGAGGGTGCCGTCCGCTCGACGCATTTTGCCGGCGTCGCAACGGTCGTCCTCAAACTGCTTCACGTGGTCGGGCCCGATACGCTCTACCTTGGGCAGAAGGACGCCCAGCAAACGGCCGTCCTGCGTAAAATGATTCGCGATCTCGATATTCCAACGCGCGTGACGATCGTGCCCACCGTGCGCGAAGCCGACGGCCTTGCGCGCTCGAGCCGGAACGTCTATTTGAGCCCGGGCGAGCGCGAGCAGGCGCCGAGCCTGCACCGCGCGCTCATCGCTTTTCGAGACGCGATGCGATTCGGCGCCTCGAAAGCCGAAGCGAAGTCCGTCGCGCTCGACGTGCTTTCGAAGCAGGCCGCGTTGGATTATCTCGACGTGGTGGATGCCGATTCGTTCGTGCCGCTCGATGCATTGCGAGCCCCGGCATTCGTGATTGCGGCGGCGCGTTTCGGAACCACGCGTTTGCTCGACAACGAATGGATCGCGACGTGAAGGACGCGCGAATTCTCCTTGGGATCTGCGGCGGCATCGCCGCTTATAAGATGGCCGCGCTTACGAGTACGCTCGTGCAACGCGGGGCGATCGTCGATGTGATCATGACGCAAGAAGCGGAGCGGTTCGTGGGCGCGCTCACGTTCTCGTCGCTGACGGCGCGGCCGGTCTACACCTCGCTCTGGGACGCTCCCGAGCGCATTCCGCATATCCGGCTGGTTCGTGAAGCGCAAATCATTCTCGTCGCGCCCGCGACTGCGAATACTATCGCGAAGTTGGAGCACGGAATAGGCGACGATTTATTGACGACCGCGCTGCTCGCCGCGCGCGCTCCCGTTCTCTTGGCTCCGGCGATGAACGATGCGATGTACGAGCATCCTGCGACGCAAGCAAACCTTGCGACGCTCGCCGCGCGCGGGTACGAAATCGTCGCGCCGGAACGCGGCTTCTTAGCCGAGCGCGAGAGCGGCATCGGGCGATTGGCCTCCGAGGAACGTTTGCTCGAAGCGCTCGCGGCGGCGATCGCGCGAACGCGGTCGCTTGCCGGAAAGCGCGTTGCCATTACCGCCGGCCCGACGCGCGAACCTTTCGACCCCATACGGCACGTGAGCAATGCCTCCACCGGTGCGACGGGCATTGCACTGGCCCGCGAAGCCGCGCTGCGGGGAGCCGACGTTACGCTCTTGCTCGGACCGACGCTGCTCGAACCACCCTCCGGCGTGCGCACGTTGCGTTTTTCCTCCGCGCAAGAGTTGCTGGAGCTTGCGCGCAGCAACGCCACCGGTGCGGATATTGCGATCGCTACTGCGGCCGTGGCCGACTGGCGTCCCGCGGAACTATCGGAATCGAAACTGAAGAAAACCGATGCCGATTTAACCGTCCGCATGCTTCGCAACCCCGACGTGCTCGCCGAACTCGGCGAGCACAAGGGAGCGACGTTCCTGGTCGGGTTTGCCGCGGAAACCGACGCGCACGAAGCCAACGCTCGCGAAAAACTTGCGAAGAAACACCTCGACGCAATCGTCGTCAACGACGTGCGCGGCGCGGCCGGCTTTGGAACCGGCGCCAACACGCTCACGCTGTTGTGGGGCGCGACCGAGAGGCGCGAACTGGGCACGGCGGAAAAACCCGTTCTCGCAGCGCGTCTGCTCGATGCGATTGAGGAGTTACTGTAAATGCTCTTGGCGATCGACGTCGGCAACACCGAAATGAAACTCGGGGCTTTCCGTCAGGGCGATGCTTGCCCGGTGCAGACCTGGCGCGTTACCACGGAACTCCGGCGAACCGCCGATGAATACGGCGTATTTTTCACTCAGCTCTTCGCAACGGCGAGAATGAACGTTGCCGAAATCGATTCCGTTGCGATCGCGAGCGTCGTTCCGAAACTCGACGTCGTGCTCGAAGCCGTATCGACGCGGTTTTTCGGCGTCACCCCCCGCTTCTTAGAGCCGCAGAACCAAACGGTCATGACGATTGCGACCGACCGGCCTTCGGAAGTTGGCGCGGATTTAGTTGCCGCGGCCATCGGCGCGCGCGCCAAGTACGGCGCGCCGCTTATCGTCGTAAGCTACGGTACGGCGACGGTGTTCATGGCGATCTCGGCGCGGGGCGAGTATCTGGGCGTGGCTATCGCCCCCGGGATCTACGTTTCCATCGACGCCCTCATCGGACGCGCCGCAAAGTTGCCGCAGATTGCCCTCGAAGCTCCCGGCGCCGCAATCGGGAGAACGACGGTAGAAGCGCTCCAAGCCGGCATCGTGTACGGGTTTGTGGGGCAGACCGAGGCCATTGTCGCGCGCATGCGGGCCGAGTTGGGCACGCCGGCACCCGTCATCGGTACGGGCGGCCTTGCCGACGTCATCGCGAAGCACAGCCCCGTCATCGACCATCTCGACCCATTCCTGGGCCTTGAGGGTTTGCGATTATTCCACGAGGCGGCAATCTGATATACTAGCGGGCGCGATGCCCCGTACGGTTGCTCCGCTGCAGATCGGCAGCCACGAGATTTGGCCACCCTTGATTTTGGCGCCCATGTCCGGAGTTACCAACCGGACGATGCGGGCGCTTTATAAGCCCTTTGGCTTTGGGCTGACGGTGACCGAGTTCGTTTCCTCGAACGCGCTGAAATTCGGCAACAAACGCACGATGGAAATGATCGATCAGCACGGGCTCGAGAAGCCCGTATCAACCCAACTGTGGGGCGACGATCCCGCAACGATGGCCGCCGCGGCGCGAGTGGTGCGCGAATGTGGTGCGGATATCGTCGATATCAATTTCGGTTGTCCGGCGCCAAAAGTTACGAAGACGAACGGAGGCTCGGCATGCCTTCGCGACGTGGAGCGTTGCTCGGAAATCATGAAAGCGGTCGTCGCCGCCGTCGATTGCCCCGTTACGATGAAAATGCGGCTTGGATGGACCGAGGGCAGCCTCGTGTACGAAGAAGTCGCGAAACGCGCGCAAGACGCGGGCGTTTCCGCCGTGACGCTGCACGCGCGTACCGCGCGCCAGTTTTACAAGGGCAATGCCGATTGGGAGCACATCAAGCGGCTCAAAGCCGCGGTCGACATTCCCGTTATCGGCAACGGCGATCTGGACGATCCGCACCGCGCGCTGCAACGCATGCGCGAGAGCGGCGTTGATGCGATTATGGTCGGTCGCGCAACGCTCGGAAACCCCTGGCTTGTCTCGCAAATCGCAGACCTCATGGAAGGCCGCGAGTCGCAGCCTACGCCCGCGCCCGCCGACCGCTTGCGGTTTTGCATCGTGCATTACCGGGCCATGGTGGACGAACTCGGCGAAAGCCGCGCCGTTCCGCAAATGCGCAAACACGTCGCGCTCTACTTAAAAGGCATTCCCGGCTCCGCGATGCTGCGCGAGCGCATCATGCACATCGATGCGGCATCCGAAGCAATCGCCGTCATCGAAGAAACGATCACCCGCCTCGAAACACCCTCCATGGTCGCCGCGTAGTGGCCGCGCAGCCCGAAGCTGCCGCAGGGCACGTGACGCTCGTGCCGGTTCTTCAAGCGATGCGCGAACTCTACTCGCAGCCTCCCGGCACGGAGCGCTTTAAAGAATATTTGCGCATGGCGACGAGTATGGGTGACATGGCGCTGCCGATTTCGCGCATCAATCCGATGGCGAAAGCACACGCCCTAACCTACGTTGAGAAAATGATCGCGCTCGATGCGGAAAACGTAGCGATCGGAGCAGCCGCCGCCGCATCGGCGGAGCTTCCCGCCGACGCACTTCAATTGTCGCTGATTCTCCTCGACGATCTCAAAGGCGGTTGGACGAATCGCACGTTTGCGGAGTTCGAGCACCGTTACGAACGCAAGTACGAAGTGCAGCGCGGCTGGGCCGTGGTCGTGCTTTGGACGAGTGAAGAACCGTCGCGCGAATTCGTGCGCGAGCGCACCCGCGAAGCGATGTATCGAACCATCGCGGAACGCGACCGCGGCCCCGTGCGGACGCTTCGCGAGATCATGAAACGCGAAGGTGAGACGATGCGGTTTGCCGGTCGTACGTCCTCGCGCTATGACGCCGCTACGCTCGCGTCGATCGAGGTGACCATCGCGCCGCATCTCGACTCGAACGCCGCGCCCGTTGTCATCGCTTCGCTATACGGCGACGAGATTGCAGCGTCGCTCGGATACCCGCCGCTTGGGCTGCCGGCGCATGCAGCGTACGAAGCCGCGCTCGCGCGCGAACTCAACGGTGCAAGGCGTACCTCGTGGATCTGAGCGCGGCCGAGAAAACCGCTGAGCTTTACGGCGCCGCCAATTCACAGGAATTAGCGGCAGAGGTATTCGAGGATTACAAGCAGTTCGTCAATCCGCCGCTCGCGCGCGTGATGAAACTCTCGGGCTCGCCGGTCGAAGTACGCGCGCAAGGTACGACGATTTGGGACCACAACGGCAAAGCGTACTTGGACTTTGCCGGCGGATACGGCGTCTTTACGCTCGGACATTCGCACCCACGCGTCATTGAGGCGGTGAGGAAGCAGATGGAGCTGCTTTCGCTTTCCGGCAAAACGATGTTCAATGTCATGCTCGGCCGCGCCGCAAAGCGGCTCGCGCAAATAACGCCGGGCGATTTGCAGATTTCGTTTTGGTGCAACAGCGGAGCCGAAGCCGTTGAGGGAGCGGTAAAGCTCGCGCGTGCGGCGACCGGCCGGCGGAAAATCGTTGCAACGATCGATGCGTATCATGGAAAGACCATCGGCGCGCTTTCCATTAGCGGCCGCGAAACGTTCCAGACGCCCTTTCGTCCGCTGCTCGACGGCGTCGAACACATCGCGTTCGGGGACGCGGCGATTTTGGATTCGGCGCTGCACGATGCCGCCGCGTTCGTCGTCGAACCCGTGCAAGGCGAAGGCGGGGTGAACGTGCCCGAAGCCGGATACTTAAGCGCCGTGCGCGCGGCCTGCGATCGCAGCGGCGCGCTTTTTATTGCGGACGAAGT
>JBDTFK010000246.1:0-17343 GCA_039937995.1 Vulcanimicrobiaceae bacterium
AGAGATCGTCGCGCTCGTCGGCCCGTCGGGCGCGGGAAAAACGACCATTGCTAATTTAGTTCCGCGCTTTTACGAACCCCAGTCCGGGCGCGTGCTCGTCGACGGCATCGATATCGCGAAGGTTCGCCTCGAGACCCTGCGCTCGCAAATCGCGATCGTACCGCAAGACCCGCAACTGTTCCGCGCCACGATTGTAGAAAACATCCGCTACGGACGCCTCGACGCGAGCGATGCCGAGGTTCGCGAGGCGGCGGTCGAAGCCAACGCCGATGAGTTCATCGCGCAATTTCCCGACGCATATTCCACCGAAGTCGGCGAGCGCGGCGTGCGGCTCTCGGGGGGGCAGCGCCAACGCATTGCGATCGCGCGGGCGATTCTGCGCGACCCGCGCATCCTGATCCTGGACGAGGCGACAAGCGCGCTCGATTCGCATTCGGAGGCGTTGATCGAAGAGGCCCTCGACCGGCTCCTCTCCGGCCGCACGACATTTATCATCGCTCATCGCCTCTCGACGATCCGGCGCGCAAATACCATTCTTTACATGGAGGCGGGGCGCGTACTCGAAGCCGGAACGCACCACGATTTGCTGGCGCGCAGCGGTCACTATGCGCGCCTGCACGCGGCGCAGTTCACCGCCTAGGGAGGCCGCACGGGCACGCGATAAAGAACGGTCCGCAAGACGCCGATACTCCATACGATGGCTGATATCAGCAGTATTTCCTTTGGGCAGACGGTCGATTTGCTCGGAAGCGCGATCAAGGGGGCCGGTCTTGAGCAGGACCAGATCGCCAATAACCTTGCGAACGTCAACACCCCGAACTATCGCCGTTCCACCACGTCATTTAAAGAGGCGCTGCAGGCTTCGCTCGGCGTTGAGCCTTCGGGCGATGCGATGCCGATGCGAACCGACAACGACCGCCAATTCTCGCTCGACGGCGCAACGGCACCGCAACCCTTCGATCCGCAACCGCAGGTCGACGCGACGACGCAGATGCGCGTCGACGGCAGCAACGTCGATATCGATCAAGAATCGGCTAAGCTTTCCTCGAACTCAGGCTACGAGCAGACGATGGCGCAATTGTTGCAAGCACAGTACAAACGTCTTCGCGAAGCGATTCAGGAGCAACCGACCTAAATGGGCTTCTATAATTCCGTTGAAATCAGCGCTTCCGGCCTTTCGGCGGAGCGCCTCGCGATGGACGTCATCGCGAACAATATCGCGAACGCCAATACGACGCGCACTCCGGCAGGCGGCGCGTTCAAACGTCAGTTGATCGTATTTGCTCAGAAACCGGGCGCTCCCGACTCGAGCGGCTCTGCCGACCCGAGCTCCGATGATTTCGACCCGTCCGCAGCGCCGAAAACGCAGACCGAAGGCGTACAGGCCTTGGGCATCGTCAACGATCAAAGCCCCGACCGCCTGGTATTCGATCCGGGCAATCCGGAGGCCGATCCGCGCGGATACGTTCACTATCCCAACGTGGAAGTCGTAAAAGAAATGGTCGACATGATGGCCGCGTCGCGCGCCTACGAGGCGAACGTTGCCGCCATTCAAGAGAACCGGCAGATGAACAACGCGGCGCTCAACCTCCTGCGCAGTTAGGCTCGAAGAAGAAGAGAGATGGATATTAATTCGTACGGCAGCGTCGTCAGCAAGATCATTCCGGGCACGTTTGCACCCGACATGGCTGCTCCCAAATCCGAGCTCCTCGACACCGACGCGACCGGCGGCGTCGGATCGGCGACAGGCTCGTTCAAAGATGCGCTAAAGGGGTTTCTAAACGACGTCAACGACAAGCAAGTCACGGCCGATCAAAAGTCGCAAGATTTAGCGCTTGGCAAGAGCAACGACTTCGAGGGAACCGTGAAATCCGTCGAAGAGGCGGGCCTCGCGATGCAGTTCACGCTTTCCGTCCGAAACAAGCTGCTCGAGGCCTACCAAGAAATCGCGAGGATGCAGGTTTAACCGCTTCGGGGGCGCCCCGAAGCAGGTAACTTCGGCGTTTGGGCTTTGCCCCGATCCGCGTAAATGGAAGTTTAAAGATACGACCCTCGGGCTAAAATGCCGGGGGTCTTTTGTCGAAGAGAGATAGGTAAGCGGCCGGACTTCCTGTGCACGAAGGTGGGGGCCGCAAAGCGGGATCTGACTGATTGAAGATTTCGCGAGTCGGAGCTTTCTCCGGAACCATTATCGTGCGGAGGTTTTTTCTTTTGATACGCGGTCTGTACACGGCAGCGAGCGGCGCACTTGTCGCGCAAAGCATGGTTGACAACGTTGCGAATAACCTCGCCAACGTCAACACGACCGGATTTAAACAAACGCTCATGCAAGTCGAGTCTGCGAAGACCATGGACATCTTCCGCATGCAAACGGATCCGGGTACGGTTTCCGGGCGTTCGCTCCCGGGCGTTCCCGTTTCGCAATACGTCGGCGTGCTCGGGACCGGCTCGCAAATCCACGATACGCCCAGCAGTTTCGAGCAAGGTCCGCTCCAGCAGACGGGTAATTCGCTCGATCTCGCGATCACCGGCAGCGCAAACGCCTTCTTTTCGGTGGCGACGCCGCAGGGCATCCGCTACACCCGCAGCGGCGAGTTCGTGAAAGATGCGCAAGGATATTTACGCACGCAAAACGGCGACGCTGTCCTGAGCACGCAAGGGCAGCAGATTCAATTGCAAGATCAAGGTGCGGTTACCGTCGGCGCCGACGGCACCATCGCGCAGGCCGGGCGTCCGGTCTCAACGCTGCAACTCACAGGATTCAACAACTTGCTCAACCTCCGGCCCGAAGGCGCGAACAATTTCGCCGTTACCGGTAACGCCGCGCCCGTGCCGGCTACCGGCGCGACCGTGCAGCAAGGCTTCCTTGAGAAGAGCAACGCCAACGTTATCCGTTCGATGGTCGATTTGATCACCGCCGAGCGCTGGTTCGATGCCAACGAAAAAGTTATCAAAACCCAAGACGATGCAACCAACATGGCGATCACGCAAGTCGCCAAGACGCAATAGCGAGTAGGAGCCCGATACAAACATGATGCGAGCACTTTACACCGCAGCAAGCGGCATGATCGCCCAGCAGTACAACATGGATACGATTTCCAATAACATCGCGAACGTCAACACGACGGGATTCAAACAAAATCAAGCGCGATTTCAGGACTTGGTGTATCAGGAGATTCAGGCTCCCGGCACGCCGGTAGGCGCAAGCGTCGTCCCGGTCGGACAAGACGTCGGCCTCGGGGTGAAGGTCGGTTCTTCCGAAAAAGTCTTCACGCAAGGGTCGCTGGTGCAAACGAGCAACCCGCTCGATGTTGCCGTCGAAGGCGACGGATTTTTCCAAATAACGCAGCCCGACGGCACGACGGCCTACTCGCGCGACGGTTCGTTTAAAGAAGATGCGAACGGCTCGATCGTGACGGCTAACGGCTTTTTCGTCCAGCCGCAGATCACGATTCCGCAAAACGCAATTTCCGTGAGCATCGGGCAAGACGGCACCGTAAGCGCGCAAGTCCCCGGTAGCAATCAGCCGCAAACGCTCGGACAGATACAACTCGCGCGATTCGTCAATCCGGCCGGTCTCTCGCCGATCGGCGGCGGCAATCTCTACACGCAAACCGCGGCAAGCGGACCGCCGATCGTCTCGACGCCGGGCCTCAACGGGGCCGGCAACCTGCAAGGCGGCTATCTCGAGAGTTCCAACGTACAGGTCGTCAACGAGATCGTGAACATGATCGTCGCGCAGCGCGCGTACGAAGCAAACTCGAAAGCTATCGGCGCATCGGATCAGATGCTTGCGACGGCTGTCCAGCTCTCGCCGTTCCAATAGGATTGTGACCGTGCGCTTCATCGTCGCTGCCGCCGCCGTCGCCGCCTTCGCATCAATCGGATGCGTCGCGCTGCCGGCGTGCGCTCAGCCGGTGGTGCAACATATTGCCGGCAAGACGATCGAGGCGCTGGCCAAGCCTACGCTGCGAGCCATTCGCCTATCGGGCGACTCGGCGTTGATCCCCTCGCTCGCGATTCCCGATCAGACGGTTCCGTCCGGCGATCTCTCCCTCGTCGCGCAGACGCCGCTTGCAACGCCGTCGTACGTGAACGTTCCCGTCGAGATCGATCTCAACGGCAAATATCTGCGAACGGTCTTTGTCGGATACCGGATTACGCATTTCGTGAGGACTGCCGTTGCGGCGCACGATCTCGTCCCGGGCACCGTTCTCTCTCCGAGCGATATCGCGATCGCGCGCGTTCCGTTCAACGGCCAGCGCACGAACGGCAGCCAAGCCTTAATCGGCCGCAAAATCGCGGCTGCGTTTCGTGCCGGTGCGCCGGTTACCATCGAGCAGACGCAAACGAATCAAATCGTCAAACCGGGCGCGTCGGTCGTGCTGATCGTTCACGACGGCGGCGTTTCCGTGGTTGCCGACGTCGTTGCCCGGAGCGGTGGCGGACTCGGTGACGAAGTCAATATTTATAACCCGCAAACGAACAAAACGCTTTCCGGAACCGTCGTCGGTCCGGACCGCGTCGAGCTGAATCTCTCGGGAGATGCACAGTGATCAAGCAAGCAGCGATTCTCGCGGCTCTCGTCGCGCTCGCGCCGGTAGCGGCGAGTGCCGATACGTTGTATCAGGCGGCGCCGCCGCCGGCCGGTCCCGGACATCCACTTCGTTTGGGTCCGGATCACCGCGCAGCGCAAATCGGGGATTTGGTCTACGTTCAATTTGATTTCAACGACGCCAATACGCACTCGAATAACTATTCGAGCAACAAGCAGTTCAATCTCGCCGGCGGCCAGGGCACCGGCGCCTTCAACGTCTTGCTCCTGCACAACGCAAACACGGTGAACGGAGCCAGCACGACGTCAACCGCACAATCGGCCACCGGAGCGGATAGTTTTACTTCCACGATGATGGCAACCGTTACAAACGTTCTGCCCAGCGGGTCGCTTGAAATCTCGGGCGATCAGGGCGTCGTCATCAACGGTCGCGAGCAGGCCTTGCACATCACGGGGACGGTTCGCCCGGAAGACATCGACGCGTCGGATGCGGTGCTCTCTTCGCGCGTGGCCAACGTGCATGCAGATTTCAAAGGAAACGATCAAAAGAACAAAGGCCTTCTCTCTCGCATTCTCGGCTGGCTATTTTAGGTACGAAGGCAAATGATCGCACGCTTCGCAACGCTCTTTAAGAGTCTCGGCGCGCTCGCTCTCGCATCCGCGATCGCGATTCAACCGGCGCTCGCTCAATCGACCGGAAAACCCGTGCACGTAAAAGACATCGCACACGTACAGGGCGTCACCGGGAACCAATTGGTCGGATACGGCGTCGTCGTCGGCCTGCAGGGGACGGGCGACTCAACGTCCGTCATCTTTACGAGCCAAACGATTCAGAACATTTTGCAGACCTTCGGCTTGAACGTGTCGCAGAACGCGGTTCGCACGCGCGACGTCGCGGCGGTTATCGTTACCGCGACGCTTCCGCCGTTTGCGCATTCGGGCGACAACGTCGACGTCGATGTTTCCGCGATGGGCGATTCGTCGAGCTTGCAGGGTGGAACGCTCGTGATGAGCGAGTTACACGGCGCGAACAACCTCGTCTACGCGACGGCCCAAGGGCCGGTTTCGGTCGGGGGCTTCGTTGCCGGATTCGGCGGAAGCTCGATAAACAAAAATTACACCGGTGCCGGCCGCATTCCGAACGGCGGGGTCATCGCCCGCGACATGATCACTCCGATTCAGGGCGATCAAAGCGGTTTCAACTACGTGCTGACCACGCCCGACTATAAGACGGCCGCAAATCTCGCTTCGGCGCTGAACGCGCATTTCGGCGGCCGTACGGCAATGGCGCTCGATGCCGAAACCGTGCACGTGAGCTTGCCTTCAGGTTACGGCGGTAATCCCGTGCAATTTCTCGCCGACGCATCCGACCTGAGCTTCGCCCAAGACGAGCTGGCCAAGGTTGTGATGAACGAGCGGACCGGCACGATCGTGTTCGGCGGCGACATTAGGCTAGCGGCCTGTGCGATCGCTCACGGCGATCTTTCGATTACGATCACGACGCAAAATCAGGTCATTCAGCCCAATCCGTTCGCGAACGGCCAAACCGCGTTGCAGCAAAACAGCCAAATTCAAGCGAGCGAACGCGGGCGGCAGCTCACGTTCATCGCGGGTGCTGCCACGCTTTCATCCGTCGTTCGCGCGCTCAACGCCCTCGGCGTTTCACCGCGCGATCTCATCGCGATCGTCCAGGCGCTACGCGCCTCGGGCTCGTTGCAAGCCGATCTGGAGATTCTCTAAATGAGCGACATTGTGAACCTGGGCTTTTCCGCAGCCGCATTCTCGCGACCCGGCGGCGGCACCGGCGCAACGGCGTTGCCGCAGCCGGTCCACAATGCGACACCGAAGGCCCAACCGCTAACCGCCGTGCAAAAGCAAGCGCTCGCGCACCTTCACGACGCGGCGACGCAACTCGAGGGCGTATTTTTGCAAATGGTAATGGACGCCATGAACAAGACGGTGCCGAACGATTCGATCTTCGGCAAGGAATCGGCATCGGAAGAAACGTGGCAAGGGATGCTGAGCGATCAGCGTTCGCAAGCGATTGCGAAGAGCGGCTCGCTTGGAATCGGGAAAGTGCTCGAAGATCAGCTTCGCAATCAAGTGCTGGGCGATGCGCAACATGAAGCGCACGTGGATGTAGACCGGAGGATCGACCCGTGACGGATTCCTGGGATAGCTTTGTAGACGCTCTAACCGAAGAGGCGGTGCTCTTGGCTCGCATGAACGAGGCTGCGCTGCGCTTAACGCGCGCGCTCGTCGAAAGTTTAGTGGAGGCGATCTTCGAGACCGAGCAAGAGCTTGACAACGCACGTAGAGCATATCAATCCGCATGCGGAAAACGGCGCGGCATGCAGGTTCGCGGTTTCGGAACGATGACGCTACGCCAAGTGTGTGCTTACGCGCCGCGAAACATGCGTCTTCCGCTCAACTCGCGGCTCAGCGAACTCTCGACCGGCTCAATTTCGCTCGGAATAACGATGAACAACAACAAGGCGCTCATCGCAAGCGGGATGGAACGGATCATGAAAGTGACCTCCGCTCTTCAGAAGGCAACGAACGACGGTCCCGGCACGTACCGCCGCCGCGGCTTCGTGCCGCCGCCCTCAAATAGCGTGCTAGTGAGTAGCCAGGTATGAGTTTCTTTTTTCCGCAGGGCACCTTCTTCGGCCTTGACGCGATGACGACGTCGCTCCAATCGTTCTCCGTGGCGGAGAACGTGACGGCCGACAACCTCGCAAACGTCAACACGCCCGGAGCCTCGCGCCAGCAAGTCGATTTCAACGAAGCGACTCCAATCGTCGGTTCGCCGTTTATGGCAACGCACGTCTACGGCACGGTCGGCGAAGGCGCGATCATCGGTCAGATCCAGCGAATCCACTCGGATTCCTACGACGCGCTCTTTCGCGGAGCATCGTCGTCGCAGAATTACTTCGCGGCTCAACAGCAGCAACTCCAGGCGATTCAGGCGACGCTCGGCGATCCCAACGCCGGAATCAACACCCAATACGCGAATTTCCAGGCGTCGATCCAACAACTCGTAGCGCAAGGCCCAGGCGGGCAGAGCGCGGCCGTACGGCAGAGCGTCCTCACCCAAGCGCAAGCCCTTGCCACATCGCTCAACAATGCCGCAAACGCGATTACGTCGCAGAAGGCGCAGACGCTTCAGCAGGGTGCAGCTCTCGTAACCGCCGCGAACGGTATTCTCGACCAAATTGCCGCACTCAACGGCCAGATCCGCGCTTCGACGGCAGTCGGGGACAGTCCAAACACATTCTCGGACCAGCGCGATCATTTGATCGATCAGCTTTCGCAGTATCTCTCGACGCAAACGTCGATTCAGAGCGACGGCTCGACCCTGGTTACCGTAAACGGTCAGGCGCTCGTGAACGATACCATTGCGTATCATCTCGCGCCGCCCGTCGTCGGGCAGGCGGCGAACGGAACGCCGACATTCAAAATCAATTTTCAGACGACCTCCGCGGCGGCCGCGTCGCAGGCGGGGATTCCGCTCGGAAGCGGACAACTCGCGGCGCTGCAAGACCTCTACAACAATAAACTCAGTTCGTACGGCACGCAACTCGACCAATTTGCCTCGAGCGTCGCAAACGAAGTCAACCGCATAACGACCGGCGGGTACGATCAGAACGGGCAACCGGGAACGCCGCTGTTCCAGCCGATCGTTTCGTCGTTGCCGATTACCGCGGGCAATATCCAGGTCGGTATCACCGATCCCGCCATGCTTCCCGTGGCCCTCGCAAATACCGACGCCGGGACGTTGGTTCAGCCGTTGAACTCGGCGAACAACACGATCGACACCTCGGCGCCCATCGACGGCAACACCAGTTTTGCGAATCCGCCCGCCGCGGATGTTCCCGGACCCGGCGGCACGAACGGCGCGTTGACGATTACGGTCGATGGCCAAACGCAAACGTTTAACTATCAAACCAATGGCACGGTTGCAGGCGCCAACGCCACTTCGGTCAATCAATTCATTACGAATTTCAATGCCGGGCACTACGGCGTTACCGCATCGTTCGATGCGACTTCGCAGCGGATCGTGTTTGCGCGCGATCCAAGTAACGAAGATTTGGTCCTGCGCGGCAATCAGCAAGCGAATGCCTCGACGCCGGGCTTTACGATTTCCGATACGCCGAACGCCGGCGGAGGCGCAGGCATTTTGAGCGCACTCGGCGCTACCGGCATCAACGGCGTGCAGCAAAACGGCACGAACGCCTTTGCAGCGAACGACAACGGCGGCTCGAACGCGATGGTCAAAATGTTCCAGGCGAATGTCGGAGTCCCGGCGCTCGAAACGCAGAGCGCTGCGGCTGCCACTGCGGGCACGGCGATTACCGTCGCTCTCCCGGCGGGCAATAACAACATCCAAGTAGGCCAGGTGCTCACGATCGACGCGCAGCCGGGCGGCGTAGGGCCGCAGGAGAACGTCGTGGTCTCCGGCATCAACGTCAACCCCGCCAGCGGAATCGAATCGGTGACGTTTACGCCTGCGGACAACCATGCCGCGAACTTTACGATAGCGTCGGCGCAAGTGCAAACCCTCACGCAGTTTTACGGGCAAACGATCACGCAGGTCGGCCTCGACGCGCAAACCGCGATCACGGGAACGAACACGCAAACGCAACTCGCAAGCAACATCGACCAGGTCCGCCAAAGCATTTCCGGCATCAATGCCGATGAAGAAACGCAGAACCTGATCAAATACCAGAACGCCTATCAGGCGGCCGCCAGAACGATCAACGTGCTCGATTCACTGTTGAATACGGTGATTACCTCACTAGGCGTCCCGTAGGAGCCCACTTAATGCGCATAGCGACTTCGACTATTTACAACAACCAGACGCAGCAGATCGACACGCTCGAAGCTACGTATCAACAGCAAGGCCAGGAGCTTTCGTCGGGAAAAGCGCTCAACGTACCTTCGGACAATCCGACGGTTATCGCGCAAGACTTAGCCGTCCGCGCCGATTCGGCGGTCTCGACGCAAATCGGGAACAACCTCGCCAATCTGAACAACGAGCTTACGACGGTGGACGGCGCGCTCTCGTCGTTGACGAACGTCGTTCAAAGCGCCCGGCAACTTGCGGTTTCGGCAGCGAGCGATGCAATAACGCCCGCGCAGCAAAAAATCATTGCGACGCAGGTCGATCAACTCTTGCAAGAAGCCGTGGGTCTGGCGAATACGCAGTACGGCGGAAAATATGTCTTTACGGGCACTGAAGTTGCTTCCAGCGTTCCGCCGGTCCAGACGAACGGCAGCCCGATTTCCAACGTTACGGCGCAGGCGAACGACGTCGTTCAAACGCAAGAATTGCCCGGCGGCCAGCAGATCGTGAGCAACGTTACATTGAAGCAGGCGTTCAATTTCGGTTCCTCCGACGGTTCGCCCGATGTCTTTCAGGTATTGATCAATTTGCGCGACACGCTCGCCAAAGGACAAGTCGTCGACTACAGCCAGCAGCAAGTCAATCTTGCCGGCACGGCGATCAATCCCGCAGTGACCACGGTCGCCAATCTGCTCGCCGGCGCCGCCCCGCAGATTCTCGCCACACCGTTGCAGCCCGATGCCTCGGGCAACGTGTCGATCAACATTGCGACCGCCGGCAACACAAACGGAGTCAACGTAACGTTTTTACCGACCGATACCATCGCGAACGTCATTGCAAAGATAAATGCCGCCGCGGGGCCGATCGGCGTGACCGCTTCGTTCAATGCAAAAACGCAACGCATTTCGCTAACCGGGACCGGCACGTTTCAAGTCAACGACGTTCCGAGCGCCGGCTCCGGCACCGCGTCGAATTTCACGAAGGCTTTCGACCTGACGAATCAGGCGGACGTTGTGAACGACGTCTCCACGCAGCTGGGGGATATCGATCACACCCTGCAGGTAACGCTCAATGCGCGATCGGTCGTGGGTTCTACGCTTCAAAGCGCGCAGACGCTCCAAAATACCGAAAGCGCGCAAGTCCTCAACGACACCAAGGTGCAATCGAATTTGGAAGATGCCGATATAGCTAAGGTGGTCGCTGACTTCTCGGCGACGCAAACCGCGTTGCAGGCCGCGTACGGCACGACGACGCGTCTCGAACAAAAATCTCTCTTTGACTACGTACAGTAGGGACCGGCATGAGCTTGTGGATGGAGCAAACGATGGAAACGGCGCAACCGATGACCAAGGAGTTCCCGCGATTCGGCGAATGCGCGTTCGCGCCGTCCGATGTGATCGAGTTTCCTTGGGGTATCCCGGGCTTCCCGAATCTGCGCCGGTGGCTCGCACTTTCAGTCGAGTCTCAGGGTAGCTTCGTCTGGCTCCAAAGCATAGAGGACGTGCAAATCGCCCTTCCCACGGCCGACCCGTACTTCATGTTCGACGACTACGACCCGAAGCTGCCGGCCTACGCGGCCGAGGCACTTGGGATCGAGAGTCCGGGAGACTTCACCTTGCTGTGCGTCCTCGTGGTGACGGAGAACGCGCACGAGATGACGATGAATCTCTTTGCCCCGGTGGTGGTCAACCTTCGCACCCGCAAGGCGCGCCAAATCGTGCTCGAAAATTCCGGCTTCTCGGTTCGCCAACCGGTCCCGAGAAAAACCGAATCGGAAGCAGCCCGCTAGCACCTCCGAGGGGAGGGTACGCTCCCGGTCCAGAAGGCCTTTCCTACCGCAAATCTCGCCATGGAGGGCCATTCACCATGCTCGTTCTGAGCCGAAAAATCAACCAATCGATTATGATCGGCGATAACATTCGCATCGTCGTGGTCGCCGTCGACCGCGATCAGGTGAAACTCGGCATCGAGGCCCCTCGCGACGTTTCGGTTCACCGTTCCGAGATCTACGAAGAGATCCAGCGCACGAATCAAACTGCCGCCGCGTCTCCGGGATCGCCCGCCGGAAAGCCCGAGGCGGTGCCGGCTAAACTCGCAAGCTCGCTGCGGCCTCGTCCGGCCCGCAAAAAAAGCTCCGACGAGCACTAAAGTCGCTCCCTTTTAGGTCCGATAGCAATATGGGGACAGGACGTTCCCCTTTTAGACTAGTCATTGCAATACGCGCGTGATCAACGCGTGATCATGGAGGAAAATACCGTGGCTGATGGCCTAAGCATTGCCAACAATCTGTTGGCCAACAACGTTCAGTACAACCTGAACAAAAACCAAGCTTCACTCAAAAACATCGTTACTCAGCTCTCGTCGGGTCTGCGCATCAATACCGCTGCAGATGACCCGTCGGGTCTTGCTATTGCGACGAACCTGCAAACGCAGGTCGACGGCTTCAACGCCGCCGTGCAAAACGTGCAGAACGCGAACAACGCAGCGCAAGTTGCCGAAGGCGCCCTGCAAACGACGACCGACATTCTTCAACGCATCCGCGGGCTCGCCGTGGAAGCCGCGTCGGACGTCAACAGCCAGAACGACCGTTCAAACCTGCAGTCGGAAGTTTCGCAGCTCTTGCTCGAAGTCAACCGCATTTCTCAGGGCACGAACTTTAACGGTCAGTCACTGCTCGACGGCAGCCACGCCGGCTTCCAGGCGCAGCAGAGCGCGTACCTGAACGTTTCGGCGAACGCCGCGCTCTCCACGAACGGTAACACGGCCGTGGTCAGCGGCGTGAACTACGGCTTCTTGGCCGCGTCGGTTACCGCAGCGAATGCGAACTTCAACACGACCACGGGCGGCGTCTCGGCGTTCAACAACGTCGGCACGTACTCCACCGTCGACGGCACGATCGAACTTCAGGTTATCAACACCGGTGCTTCGATTGCCGTGCAAGAGACGTTCATCAACAGCGGAACCGGTCAGATCTCGGTCGACTCGACGCTCTACGGTGCCCAGCAGGTCTCCGGCGACTTCGAGAACGTATCGATCACGATCGGTGCGATTTCGCTCGCCGACGTCGGCACGACGTCGTACATCAAGATCAGTCAGAACGTCGCCGCACTGACGAACCCGGCAAATCCGGCGTTCAACTTCCAGTCCGGCGCGAACGAAGGCGACGTGATCCAGGTCGGCATCCAAGCGACGAACACGCAAACCCTGCGTATCTCGAATGTCAACCTCGCAATCTCGTCCTCGAACAACCCGTCGCTCGGCGCGGAAGACGCGATCGGTCAGATCGACAATGCCCTCCAGTCGCTGCTCAGCCAGCGCGCAAACCTCGGTGCCGTCATCGTCCGCCTCAACGAAGATGCGAACAACGACAACATCGCGGCTGTGAACCTGCAGGCGTCGGAATCCTCGATTCGCGACCTCAACGTCGGTGCAGCAACCACCGAGTTCACGAAGCTTCAGATCCTGGTCCAAGTGGGAACTTCGGTCTTGTCGCAATCGAACTCGAACGCGCAAACGGTGCTCGGTCTCTTCCGCTAAACGGAAGCATCCGGCCCGGATCGCAACTGACGGGGGCTCGCTATGGCGGGTCCCCGTTTCCCATTCTAACGGCGCGGCCCCGCCGTGCCGAAAACAGTAAGGATGCCAATCCGGGTCAGTTCCAAGCGCCGCGCCGCGCGCGCGCCCTCGCCGGCCGCCAAGACGGGAGCCATCCCATTCGGCTTGCCGCCGGCTCCGCCGGACTATCCGCAAAAGCCCGCCGGGATAAGCCTGTGCATGATCGTGAAGAACGAAGAGCGGTTTTTGGCGCAGTGTTTGCGCAGCGTTGCCGATGTTGTGGACGAAATTATCGTGGTCGATACCGGATCGACCGACGGTACGATCGAGATCGCAAAATCATTCGGGGCGACCGTAATCGAACGCGAGTGGCGCAACGATTTTTCCTGGTCGCGCAACCAATCGATCGCACTTGCCACCAAACGCTGGATCATGTTCATCGATGCCGACGAGGACTTGATGCCGGAATCCAAGCCCGCTCTCATGCAGTTGAAAAATGCGCCCGCATATCGCGACGCCGTCTGGGTACGTTGCTTTAACGAATCGGACGACTACGGTGGAACCGGCGCAATGTCCCACGCGCTCATTCGCATTTTTCCCAACGACGAGCGCATTCGATTCCGCGGATTGATCCACGAATTTCCCACCGTCGACAACAACAACGACGGGCTCAAGGGCCGTATGGCTCCGATTTCCATCGTCCATCATGGCTATCTCAAAGACGTCGTGAAGACGCGGAACAAAGGCGACCGCAACTACGCCATCGTCAAGGCAGCGACCGAGCAAGACCCGCACGACCCGTTCCATTGGTTCAACTTGGGATCGACCGCGTTCCTTATCAAAGACTTCGATGCGGCCTGCGCGGCGCTCGAAGAGATGCGGCGGATAAACGGCGCAGGCTCGCGTGGTTTCGTTCCCAACGGGCTCGCGCTTCTCGCCGAAGTGTATTGCGACAAACTCGGCGATGCGATCAAAGGCGAGGAGATCGCGCGCGAGTGCGTGGCGCTCTCTCCGCACTACGCAAACGCGCACTTTCAGCTCGGTAAGGCCCTTGTCGCGCAGCGGCGATTCGACGAGGCCCGCAAGGCCTACGAGGCTGCGATCGACGACGGCAAGTACGCGCATTTGCAATTCGTCGTCGACGATCAAGTCTACGTCTGGAAGGCGCATTCCGAGATCGGCTCGACCTATGTGATCGAAGGCAAGGACGAAAAAGCCGCCGAGTGGTTCGCGCGTGGTTTACACAACGCGCCGGGTGTGGAGCCGTTGCAGGTCAATCTGGCGCGCACGCTCGAACGCTTGGAACGCCTCGACGAAGCAAATGCGCAATACCGCGAGGCATATGCCGCTCATCACGACGATCTGACATCGGGCGATCTCGTAAATTTTCTTCTCCGGCGCGGCGACGGCCTCGGAGCGCTCGAAATTATCGAAGATGCGTACAAACGCGTGTCGAACGAAGCGGCGGTGGCGCTACTTTTTGCGGCGGCGCAAATTTCGACCAAGCACGGGTTGCCGTGGGCAGTTTCGTTTCTCGAAATGGCGGCAGAGCGCGCGCCGCACGCCGCGGAAATTCTCAATCCCTTAGAAGCGGCGTATCGAAACGCGGGAAACACCGACGCGCTTGCGGCTCTGCTGGAAACCGAGCGGGCGACGGAACCGCAAACGACAGCCGACTTTTTGCGCCGCTCGTTTCAATCGCTGTCGGCGGGAGATCACGGCGCTGCCTGCGACATGGCCGAGCGGGGTCTCGAAATCGCTCCCGGCGAGGGACACTTGCATTACAACGCGGCCCTCGCGCTCTCGCATATCGGCCGCAAAGACGACGCAATTTTCCATCTCGCTCGCGTTGAAGCCGCGCACGCCGGCGTCTATCCGGCGGCGGCGCTGCTTCGCGCAGCGACCGAGCGAGAAATCGGAAAAAGCGACGATGCCTTGGCAACGCTCGACCGGTTAATCGATACCGAACCCTCGAATATGGATGCGTTCTTGCTGCGCGCCTCGATCTTGGAAAGTTGCGGCGACGCGGCCGGAGCGGAATCGACGCTACAACGGGCTTGTGCTGCCGACCGCTGCCGCGGTGCGATCGAACTTGCGAGCTTTTATATGAGAGCCGAGAGGTTTGACGACGCGGCGCGGATTGCAACGAGCGCCCTCGAGGTTTCGGCCGCTTCTTGAACTATTCAATTATTATTCCCGTCTTCAACAAGGCGGCGTTTACGAAGCGTTGCCTCGATACGCTGCAGGCGACGCTCGCCGGCGCAGGCGATGGGGAAGTCATCGTCGTCGACAACGCTTCGACCGATGAAACGATCGAATTGCTCAAAGCGTATTCCTGGATACGCCTCATTCGTAACGATGTCAATCTCGGGTTTGCGGCTGCGAACAATCAGGGCGCGAAAGTAGCACGCGGCAAGTATTTGGTGCTGCTCAACAACGACACCGAGGGGTTCCCCGGTTGGTTGTCCGCGATGCTCGAAACGGCGGGTGAGCCCGGAGTCGGAATTGTCGGCGCGAAGCTTCTCTTTGAAGATCGAACGATCCAACACGGCGGTGCCGTCGTTGGAAGAGCAATCCTCAATCGCGCGAGTTTGACGCCGTTTCATCACAATTATCTCATGCCGGAAACCGAACCCGATACCAACATCCGGACGGATTTTCAGGTCGTTACCGGGGCGTGCCTGGTGACTCCACGCGAGCTCTATCTCGAGCTGGGTGGTCTCGACGAGGCGTACTGGAACGGTTACGAGGACGTCGATTACTGCTTTAAGGTGCGCGAGCGCGGGTTGCGCGTGGTTTACGAACCCAAGGCAAAGCTCTTCCACTTCGAGTCGCAATCGGGCGTGCAACGCTTCCGCAAGACGATGTGGAACGTGCAAGTTCTCGAAGAGCGCTGGCGGGGAAAAGTAAGATTCGACGCGGTCGAACGGAACTTCCGTCGCGGCTTCACGCGCCGTGCCTATGCAACGGCGCGCGGCGGCCTCACCTGGCTCGTCGTTCCGCTGCCCGAAATCACTGTCGTCGTACACGGCGCCGAACCGGCGCAGGGTCGAGCGCGCTTCGAAGCGTGTTTGCGCGATACCGTCGTTCCGGTCGCGCGGATCGTTTGGGCTACTCAGGGCGACGCAATCCCCGTTTCGCGCGAGATCATGGAGTTGCGGGGGCAGCGTGGAATCGCGTTCGTACACGGCGGAGCGCAACTAAATTGCGGTTGGCTCGACGAATTGCTCGCGCAGTGCGACGGCTCATTGACCTGCGTTGCGAGCACCGGAGCGCCCGAGCCCGGCACGGGCGACAATATCCGCCCGGTGGCGGCCGACGCGCGCTGCACGCTCGTCATGATGCACTCCCTTCCAATGCACGTGCGTCTGCGCGATTTCGCCTCGCTCGATGGTGCGGTTGCCGATCTTACGCTACGGTGTATCGATCTGGGAATGGGGACGCGCGGTGTCTCGCGCCTTGTAGGGACGCTCCCGCCGCAGCCGGACGATGCGTCTTTTACCGCCCGGCACGGAATATCGCTGCGCGGAGTGCTCGCCGACGACGGTGATTTTATCGAACAGCGTCTACGCGACGCGTCGATACGCGAGCGCGGGCTCGTTTCGATCGTTACGCTCAGTTGGAACGCGCCGCACTTCACGAAGACGGCGCTCGACTCGATCGCGACGTACACGAGCGAACCTTACGAAGTCATTGTGGTCGATAATGGGTCGCGCCCGGAAACGATCGCAATGCTCGAGGCGGTTGACGACCCGCACGTTCGCATTATTTACAACGGGAAAAACCTCGGCTTCGGCGGCGGCAACAACGTCGGCATCGCCGCCGCGCTTGGCGAGCACATCGTCGTTCTGAACAACGATGTGGTTGTTACGAGGGAATGGCTCGACCGGTTGATCGCGCCTTTTGGGCGCGTTCCGGGAATCGGCGTCACCGCTCCGCGGAGCAACCGAGTCAACGGCCACCAGCAGATTCACGACGCCCAATACGAAGGAATGGACGCGGCGCAGGCGTTTGCGAACGAGCGCAGTGAAACGTGGGAGTCGTTCGGCTACTTTGCCGAACGCGCGATCGGCTTGTGCCTCTGCATAGACCGGAGAGTCATCGAGGAGATCGGCGGGTTCGACGAACGCTTCCGCTTCGGAAACTTTGAAGACGACGATTTTTGCATTCGCGTTCGTGCCGCGGGTTATAAGATTTACATCTGCGAGGATTCGTTCGTCCACCATTTTGGGAGTCAGTCGTTCGCCGCAAATAAACTCGACTATGCAGCGATCATGTCGGAAAACGCAAAGAAATTTGCTGAAAAATGGAGCTATACCCTCGCCGAGCTCAATGCCGGGTACGAGCCGCGGCGTGCCATTTTTCAAGGGTTCGACCGCAAAAAACA
>JBDTFK010000247.1:0-8809 GCA_039937995.1 Vulcanimicrobiaceae bacterium
ACGCCGTCCGCATCGAGCAGGCTGCGGGGCGATCGCAACAGGTGTTCATGGCGCTTCCTTTTGACCAGAGCCCCGCGATGGAGGAGGCAAAACGCCTGATCGACTCCGGCGCCATCGGACGGGTGAGCATGGCCGACGCGGTCCTGGCGCATCGGGGCCCCAAGCATGCGCCTTGGTTTTTCGACGTGCAGAAGGCGCATTGGGGGGTGCTGGCCGACCTCGGCGTCTACATGATCAGTCAGCTGACCTACCTTTTCGGGCCGGCGCGCACGGTTCGGGGGAAGATCGACACCATCTTCCCTGAGCGCCGCGATCACGAAGACAGACCGATTGCAGCGACGGTGGAAGACAACGCCGCGGCGGTGCTCGAACTGGCCGATGGCGTCCTGGGGACAGTGCGCGTCAACTGGTGCTCCCCGTCCGACCACCGCAATGTCATCTGCCAGACTCGCATCCACGGAACGACCGGAATGATTTTTATCAATCCGGCGTCGAAGCCGGACCGGCTCGTCGTCTTTTCTCCAGATCGCGAGATTTCGGGCGCCGCGCCTGGCGAGTACGCCGGCATGACGAGTTGCTACCGCCCGACACTGACCTCGCTCGACGACGATCTGGAAATCATGCGTACGTTCGAAACCGAGATTCGACTTGGCAAAAGCCGCGGCAATCTATCCCGCGCGCGGCACGTCATCGAGGTGATCGACAAGATCTATCTCTCCTCCGCCTCTGGCCAAGCCGAAGCGATCGGGAAAGTCTAGGAGACAAGAGCCAGCCTCGTTCCGCGACGCTTACGAGACGCCCATCGTGATCTGGTCAGCTTCCGCCCTGTCCTCGGCCGACATCGGCAGGACGATCGGGGCGCGCCGCGCCTCCGAGAGATAGACGGCCTTGATGACCTCGAGCGCCCGCACGGCGTCGAAGCCCGTCACGATCGGCTCGCGGTCCTCCAAGATCGCGAGCGCGAAATCGCGCAGTTGATCCGAGTGGAAGCCCGGGAATCCCGATGCGCCCCCCTCTGCCGCCACCCATGCGCTGACCGTCTCCCCAGAGTCGAACGGCCACTGGTCCGTGATTGCCCCCGTAAGCTCGGGCCGCTCGGAAAGCCCCAGCGTGTATCCCTTGGCCCCGTGGACGGCGAGGCGAAAGCCCGGGGCCTTCTCAATCGATTCGAGCGTCGTGGTCGCGACGATCGAGGCCATGGCGCCGTTCTCGAATCCGACGGTCGCGCAGGCTGTGTCCTCGACATCGATGTACTCGCCGTGCCTCAGCGTCGCCCAGCGGCCATAAACTTCATTGGGAACGCCAACCATCCAGAGCAGCATGTCGATCATATGGATCGCCTGGTTCATCAAAGCGCCGCCGCCCTCCCCCTTCCAGGTGCCACGCCAGGCGTCCCGAGCGAAATAGGCGCGGTCCCGGCCAAGAAGCGCGATGCATTCGGCGACGGTCACGCGACCGATGCGGCCATCGACGATCGCACCATGCATGCGCTGCGCGGCCATCGCTGCCGAAAATGCCGTCGGCGGTTCCGTCGCGCATGAGGGTGATGACGTGGTCCGGGGGATCGACGTCAATCACGGTTACTCGTTGCGTTCCTTTTGGGCCGAGTTCCCACGCTCTGGGAATCGTCACGTTCCATGTCGTTCCGCGCCGCAACGGCATCGCGGGAGTTCCCCATAAATACGGATTGAACGCGAGACCGCTGGCCTGCGTATTTGGTGTTTCCGCGCCATTGACGACCGGATTAAGCGTGAGCAAATCAAGAACGTACGATGAGTGGTCTGCGGCTGCACCCCTAATTCCGTCGTACCGATAAGGAGAATCGAAAACGACCTTGTTCTCCTTTAGCTCCTTCACATCGTACCTTGCCGACCCCGCGACGCGGGTAACGCCCTCGAAGCCGGTTCCTTTCACGGAGACCATCAGCGAAAAAACGTTCGAGAGGTGCCGGCCCACGGAAAAGGTGGGGTGAAAATACGACGGCAACGCGCTTGCCGTAGCCGGGGAAGTGGCTAGCAGCATAACCGCTAACGCGCTAACGAGTTTGCTCGATCGCATCGATCAGTTGTTCCCTTTTCTCAAGCGTATTTTCTTACTTGTGACGCGTAGCGCAGCCTAAAGGCGGCAAAGTCCAGAGTGAGCACGCCGCGTTCCCGGCGACGATAGTGGAGAAAGCGCACCTGCGCAATCAAAGGCCAATCAAATGTTGCTCGATCGCAATCAAGCATTTTCGAGCGAGCCGCGAATGCGAGCCCTTACGTTGTGCAAGAAGCCCGCACCAGGAACTCGGCGTATTCACAAGTGCGGGGAAGGGCGCGAAAGCCGGCAACGTGTCATCGGATAGTGTGTCGCGTTCGGGCCAAAGTTCGATGCGCAGCGACCGGCGTACGCATTTTGGGAGTTTTTTTATACCGATTGACCACATTAGCAATGTCGGCACTCGTTGGATCTGCTAAAATCCACGGTAATTCTCAAAAGAATTGGAAAGGGCTTTACAGTAGTGCGCAACGCCAAAGTCGTGCGACGAAGCAGCTTTGTTTACACACTAATTCCACCTCGCTCTACCTTTATCGACGACATGACCGCCGAGGAAAGGGCGATCATGCCGTACGGCCTCGCGATTGCTCTCGCGGATCCGGCCGTGCTCTCCAAACTTCAAACGTATGAGATCGCGCCGATGCTTGCGGTCTTCTGTAGCGAAGGGTGATGTAAAGAGATGTTTGCTATCGTAGCGATATTGGCGGTGGCGGCTTCCCAAATGCAATCGCTTGGGTATTTCGCGGGTGCGTGGACTTGCTCTGGCGTTTTCCCGCAAAGCGGGAAAGCGATTTCATCGCGTATGACGTTTGGGAGCGACTTGAAAGGGCTTTCACTCGTGAAGCATCACGACGATGACCTGCCGTTCGACTATCATGCAGTTGAACTCTGGACCTATAGTGCAGCGGACAAACGTTTCGAAGCCGCCGCCGTCGATCCGTATAGTGGGGTTCGGGAGTTTATTTCCGACGGTTTCGCGGGAGAGCGTCTCGTGTGGGCCTCAGCACCGTGGATGCAGCCCGCACAATCCTTCGTCTACAGAAAGATCGACCAAGGAAATTTCGTCGTCGACTACCACGTACACTCAAAAGCGGGCGACATCGTCGTAGACACGCTTCACTGCGTTCGGGATGGATGACCTTTTTCATCTAGAATCGAGCGCTAGATGATTGTGAGGCTCCCGTTGGCGTCACAGTTGACGGTGAGGATGTTGGTCACGGCGTTCGGATTGTTGCCGTTGTGGTAGTTCGGATTGCCCGGAGTCTTATCGCCGGTCGCGGAATACCGGCCCCCGGATAGGTGCCGGGCGCGATCGTGAATCCCGTAACCGGATTTGAGGGGGCGTTCTGCGTGATCTGGAGGCCGACGGTTCCTTGTCCGACCTTGTTGCAAGCGATGTTGAATTGGTTACCGTAGGTGAACTGACCGGGAACGTAAAATCCGCCGCTTGGTCCCGTGAGGGCGACACCCGGGTCGATATAAGGTCCCATATTGCTGACCGTTAGGATGGCGGGACTCGTCGTTTCAACAGCGGTGTAGCCGCCATTGTCGAATCGCACGTTGCCCGGACCATAAGGACTATTTTGTGCGACGATCGGAAAGCCGTCCGCATCGGCCGCAATTGCGGTAAATGTATATTGACCCGTGGTTTGGTTGAAGTTTTGGTACCCGCCGCAGTTATCCGTTCCCGCGGTGATGTCCGCTAAAATTTGCGCAACGGTCGCGCATTCGATATATGCCGTCCCCATAACGCCCGTAAGTGCGAGAGGAACGAGATTCGTGTTTGCTCCCGGAGCAAGTGTATAGCTATGCTGCCCTTCCGAGAGGACGTAAGCGGGCGCGTTGCCTTGAACGACGGCACCGATGAGGTGCGTCCCCGGCGTGGTGTCGACAGTTAGAGTAATGATGTAGTCGTTGCCCGACGTCTCTCCACTGAAGGAGATGGTCGATCCGTTGGAAGTCGTTACGGGACCGCCTACGCCGGTGGTTTGGTTGAATGCGTACGCGGTTTGTCCGTCTACGAGAAACGTAAACGTGTTTTGTCCCGGTGAAACGTACGAAGGGCGGCGCACGATCTTGCCCGTTGCGGAGTCGTGAACGTCTTTAAATCCAACCTGAGTCATTTACGTTCGCGAGTATCGAGTGGCAAATACGAATTTCCGCTAAGGCGTCGGCCTATGGGCGGCTGCTCGCGACAACGTTGATCTTTTTGCCGCTCGACTGCTCGCGCAAGCCGGCGATGCGCCAGTTGCCGTCGACGTTGACCAAAAATGCGGTGAAGAGACCGCGTTCGTCGTGACTCCCTTTGTCGACATTCGGCACGCCGAGAATGCCCCAGGTGCCGTCGACGACGGCCATATTGCTCGAAAGATAGCGAAAGCGATCGATGCTTCCAACGCCGTGCGTTCCGGAGTAGCCGCGCTTAAATACCGAGGTGTAGAAGGCGGCAATTGTTTGCGGGCCTGAAAAGACTTCGCCGGTTGGAATCATCAGGTCCCCGTCCGGCACATACTGTGCGGCGAGCGCCGAGGAATCCGAGCGGTCCCATGCAGCCTCGTACGTCGCGATGACGTTGCGGATGGCGGCCGGCACTTGAGGTGGCTCGTCCGCTTGTGCGGGCCACTGCGCGCCGGTCATGAGTAAAAACGTCGCGGCAATTAGGCGTGCGGAGTTTGCGAATCTCGTCGTAGAAGAGCGTGAGCGATTGGACATCTTTTTTTATCCTCAACTGAAGCACAACGGCCGATGAAGGAACGAAGTTCGCGGCGGACATCGAGCAAATCGCGGATCTTCGCTTCGACCGACGTTAGCCGGTCGTTCGCGGTCGCGCGAACGGCGGCACAGAAACTCGGACTGTCCGTCAACTCGGATTGGAGCCGCTTTACTTCGGCCAAGGAGAATCCCAATCGTTGGGCCTGCTTGACGTACGAAATCGTTGCCAACGCCAGATCGTCATATTCGCGCCACCGGCCCGAACGAGGCGGTTTCGGCAAGATGCCTTGGCGTTCGTAGTATCGGATCGTTTCTATTCCGACACCGGCCTCGCCGGCCAACTTCCCAATGGTCCTCTTCACAACAGTCCTTGCACCGATCCTACACTCCGTACCTAGGTACGGATGCAACAGCTAAAACGAGTTCTACTATACCTTTTTCCCGACTTCGGAGCGAGGGCTGCCTGGGCTAGGGGTTGAGCGGCCTCGAGAGCGGTGTAGTCCACCAGATCATGTAGCGGTATCCCGGTTTGCTGCTCTGCGCGAGGTACATTTCGACGTACGCATGCACGAATCGGGCAAGGTGATATTCGAAATCGAAATTGCCGCTTTGGAGTTGCGTTCCCAATCCGTCGTTGGTAAATTCCTTTCGCGCGCCGACTATCGCGCGATCGGCGAAGAGATTTTGATACAACTCCAAGGTCGCGGCGTTACTTGCGGCAGCGGAAGCACCCTCTCCCGGGTTTGCGTCGAAGGCGGTCTGATAGACGAAGAACATTCCGGGAATCGCGCGATGCGGATCGCGTTGAAGGTAAGCCGAAGTGGAATAATATTGGTCGGTTCCGCCCTCGGGTAATGGAAAGGAGCCGCGCGAGCCGAAGACGCCGAATTCAAGAGGCCGCTTTGGATTCGCGTCGGCGAGCTTCCATTGGAATGTCTTGTCGATAGAGTTCGAAAAGTTGCTCGTGCCGCCGAGATCTTCGCCGCTGCCCAACCACGCCATCTCCGCGTCCAAAGACTTGTGGACGTATGCAAATTTTCCGCCCCAGCGGTTCGTATTTTGGTACGCGTGCTCGCCGACGGTTATCTGTGGGGTTGCAAACGGTGCTAAGTCGGCCCACTGACTGTACGGCGATGGCGCGGGCGACAAGATCTTTCCGAGAAACATGTGCCCGTCCCGGTGCAAGAGATTGTTGTACGCAACCCAGGCCGTATCCACGCCGCCGCTCGCGTTGTTTTGCGTAATCCACTGTTGGATGTGATACGTCCAATCGCCGGCGACGAAACCGATCGCATGAATGGCGACGTTTCCCGTCTGCAGTTTCTGCGGGCCGGGGTTTTGTGAATCGTACGTGGGGTTGACGCCGATCCAGAGCGGCAGAGCTGCTTTAAGTACGCGGTGATCCAGCGCCGAATAGCCCGTGCGTTGCACGTAGCGCCCAAAGGCATTGAGGGTGGGCACCTCCGTGTGGCAAACGGTGCAGTTCGCTGCGTAGGCTTCTGCAAACGGCGGCATGGCGTCGCCCGACGAAGCCGTCGCGAGGAGAGCGGCAAGGAAGCTCGCCGCCGGGAGGCCGATTTGCCTCATGAATTGACGACAACGGTCAAAGCCATGCTTTCGTGGTCGGTTCCGCAAACGATGCCGCAATGTACGACGAACGTCCCCGTCTTCGCCGGCGTAACGTCAATATCGACGTTTTTCCCGGGAGTCAGAATCGTGGATCGGATTCCTAACTCCTGGGAGGCGATGGAGTGTACGCCTTCGGTTTTTTCGAAATGTAGCGTCGTCGTTTGACCGGCGTGCAAAACAATTTTGTTCGGAGTGAAGCTACTCGGTACGGCGGTAATAACGATGCCGTCACCTGCTCGGACGCTGCCGGTGAATGCGGTCGCGATGAAAAGCACCGCGATAAAATAGGAAACTGCTGCACCCGCGCGCATGTGTGATCCTCCAAATCGTAAAGTGTTCGTTTGATTACACACATGTAGCCGAACAATCGTGAAAAAAGCCTGAAGACATCACGCGCGAAACGCCGGAAGCCCCTTAATACAATTCATGAGTTTGCAATTCATGAATTGTCACGGACGGTGCGTTTTAAGATGAATGCAACATCGCATTTGAAACACCGGCATTGAAAATAATTTCTGCCGGGCACCTCTGCGGCCTTGCTCGGAAGAGGGGCGAGGCTTGGGACGCCTTTCCCCCGGTCTCAGACGGCCCTCAGCGAGCGGCGGTACGATTTTACATGTGGAGGCACGGGTTCGTCTTTTGACGGCGTGTTTTGCAAACGTCCATGGGATTTGATTCAATTATGCGAACTATCACATTGACGGGCGAGATTGACCTCGCTCAGGAACCCCAGCTTTTGGAACTGCTTCTCACCGCTCAAGGCGCCGATGCGGTGGAAGTCGATATGGCTGGAGTGACCTATATTGATTCGACCGCTCTTCGGTGCTTGATCAAATTGAAAAATCGCATGATTGCAAACGGCCGCCGCGGAGTCGTTCGAATAAAAAACCCGAGCGGCAACGTTGCGCGCATCTTTCGACTATGCAATCTGGACAAACTCTTCATGATCGAAGAGGGCCTGCGCGCTCCCCTACGCGGGTGACTCCGCAGCGTGGTGTCTTCGGCCGGCTAAACGTCGGTTAAAAGCGTCGCGATCGACCCGCGGAGATCGTTCACGTTCGCATCAATTTTTTCCGCGAGCCGGAGCAGCAGTTGCTCTTGTACCTGCTGATGGTAGAGCAAGCGTGAAATGTGGTCGTGATCCATCTCGGCGCGCAACTCCGCGTATTCGCTGGATTGGCGCTGCGCCACCGCGATGACGAAAATCAAAACTAGCTGCAGCACGTTGGAACACGTCAGCAAAAATGCGAACGGAAACGGGTCCCAATGCATGATCGAGCCGACGCCGATCCAGGCGAACTGAACGACGACCGCGAGGAGCAGGGCGACCGGCGATCCGGTGGCATCGGAGATGCGTTTACACAGGCGTTCAACGGGCGAAAGCTCGTTCTTGTGGGCTTCGTTGGGATCGCCGACAAGCGGGTGGTCCTCAACCGTGGCTGTGGTCGGAAGCGTCGTATCCATGGCGCGGTGTTCGCCGGGGCGTTTGCCGTGCCTCGCTCCCCGCTTTTAGGGTGAACTCGCCATCGCCGACATATAGCTGTCTTTTGCGAACGTGATGAAGCTTGCGAGGCCGTCGGCGGTCAGGACCCAATCTTGGAAGGAGCCGTGCGAGTCGAGATAGCCGATCGCGCGGGCTTGCGGGAATTGAGATTGTAATTCCGCCGCCGCGCCCCCGAGGAACGTTGGTTGCAGCGCAGCGTGCGCGCCTGTCTCGGTAATCATGAACGGCTTTTCTTGAAATTGCGCCAGCTCGTTGGAGAGAATGTAAAACGTGTGAAACATCGTAGCGTCGAACGTGTCGTAGTTGTCCATGGCGACCCAATCTACGTAGCTATCTCCGGGGTAATATTGCGCCGGGCCGCCGTGAGCGTTTGCGACGCACCAGAGCCAAATAACGTTTGTGGCCCCCTGCTGTACGAAAATGTTGTGGATGTGTTGCCACGCTGCGATGTACTGCGTAGGCGAAAAGTATCCCGACGGGAGGTCGGTCTTGGGATCGTAGCACTGCTTCCGCGGCGCGTTGTTGGTATCGTCGAGATTCATCTCCCAAAACCAGCGTACGAAAATCGGCTTTCCGAATGCCTTAAGGGCGTTTGCGTGCGCGATAATTATGGAGTCCGCAGCGCCGGAAACGATCTGCGCATCGGTCGTGCCGCAGTTCCACGCGATTACGGGAATCCGCCCGTGAGCGATGTCGTCGGCTTCGTTTGCACCGGGAAACGGGCCGTTCCAACCGTAAAAATGCATATTGTAGGCTAAGTTGCGGCCGATTTGAGCCTCAAACGCGGCGGTTTTTTGAGGCGACGAACCTCCGCCGTCGGGATCGATAAATCCGCCTAGGTAGGTCGTCCCCGTCGCGGGCACGAGTGGCCCTTGAGCGAGCGTACCCGTAAAAACCGGGGGCTGCGGAAGCACGGTTTGCAAGCTG
>JBDTFK010000248.1:0-12057 GCA_039937995.1 Vulcanimicrobiaceae bacterium
CAACCCGAAGCGGATGACCGGCATCTCGTAGTTCTGCGAGATATGCGGAAATTTGCTGCAGCGGCAGTGCGCGATCGACGCCGTAAAACACTTGACTCTCGTCAATTCCCCGGTGCCTGCCCACCCACAATTCACCGTGGACGCGATCGGTAAAGAACTCTTTTTCTCCACGGTTGTGCGGAGCGACGAAGAGAATCGAGCGGTGCGCGGCGCCGTCGGGCTCCATGACGAGCAAGGCGCCGGGCTCTCCCGCCCCCATCAGGTACATAAAATCGGTCGACGTGCGGAAGCGGAAAAAGGTGTCGTTTGCCCGCACGTGTTCGCGGCCTGCCGGGACGACCAAATACTCCCCCGGATACGAACGCGAGAGTTCGTCGCGGCGCGATTGCAATCGCGTCGTTTGCGGATGCGCGCTTGCGCCCGCGCGCAGTTCGATCCAGTCCCGCGACATGAAGTCGATAAGGTTCTGCGGCGCGTCGGCGTCGTGCGTCGCCGTACGCCGGTCGTCCGAGGGTTGTGCGAGGTGTTCGGCCATGAACAACTCTTCGAGCCCTGCGGGCAGGAACCCGGTTAAAGCGCGATATCGAGTCCAAGGTCGAGCGCGGGGGCACTGTGCGTTATCCAGCCGACCGAGATGAGATCCACGCCCGTGTCGGCAACCGCGCGAATCGTCTCCGGCCGGATCCCGCCGCTTGCCTCGGTAATGACTCGGCCGCCCGCAATTCGCACGGCTTCGGCCAAGACGTGGGGAGGCATATTGTCGAGGAGCACGGCGTCGACCGGCTCGAGTAGCGCCTCGCGCAAGTGATCGGTGGTGTCGACTTCGACTTCTATCTTCACCATGTGACCGGCGTGCGCGCGCGCGCGTGCCACCGCTTCTTTGAGTGATCCGGCAAGCGCGATGTGGTTGTCTTTTATTAGAATCGCGTCGTCGAGGCCGAAGCGATGATTGCTCCCGCCTCCGCAGCGCACGGCGTATTTTTCGAGCGCGCGCAATCCCGGCGTCGTCTTGCGCGTATCCACGATGTGCGCGCGCGTGCCGGCTACGAGATCGACGAGTTTCCGCGTCGCAGTCGCAATGCCGCTCAATCGGCACAGCACGTTGAGCATTGTCCTTTCGCCGGTCAGGAGCGTCCGGGCGGGGCCGCGCAACTCTGCGACGACGCCGCCGCGCGCAACCCGGCTGCCGTCGTCGATACGAATATCTATGTCGATTCCGGAGGGATCGAGCAACTCGAATGCGAGCAGCGCCGCATCGAGCCCGGCAATAATACCGTCTTCCCGCGAAACCACACGAGCGCTCGCCCGCGCATTGGTATCGAAGATCGCGTCGGTCGTAAGGTCGACGCCGTGCGCGAGGTCTTCGAGCAGCGCCGCGCGCACGAGCGGCTCGACAACCAGGCGCGCCGGCTTAAGCGGTGGCGAGATGCGTGAACGAACGTTTGGCAAGTGTTTCATCCGTTAGCGGGTAGTCGGTGCGATAGTGGCTGCCGCGGCTTTCACGGCGGATGCATGCGGCGCCCGTAATCAATTGGCCGACCACGAGGAGATTGCGCAGTTCGCTCGTCGCGCGCGGAAACGACGTTTGTAAGTCGGTGATGCGTGCGTGCGCTTCACGCAATCCGAGTTCGTTGCGCACGAGACCCACGTTTGCGTACATGACATTGCGCAGATCGCTTATCGCTTGCGTTTCGCCTGCCGGGCGCCTGATGGACGGCGAATATTCTACAATTTCCGGTTCGTGCCGTTCCTCATTTTCGGCGGCGATGTTTTCGGCAACGCGTGCCCCGTAAACGAGCGCCTCGAGAAGTGAATTGCTCGCGAGGCGATTTGCGCCGTGAACGCCGGTTGCGCTCACTTCGCCGCATGCCCAGAGGCCGGGAAGCGACGTGCGACCCCACTCGTCGACCGCGATTCCGCCCATATGATAGTGTGCGGCGGGGGCAATCGGAATGCGTTCGGTTCGCGGATCGATTCCCGCGGAAGTGCAAAACCCAAAGACGGTGGGAAATTTTTGAGGAAACGTCTCGCCGATCGCATCGCGGGCATCGAGTCCGACGGTGCGTCCGCGCTGCAGTTGTTCGAAGATCGCGCGCGCGACGATGTCGCGCGGTGCGAGTTCGGCGTCGGGATGCGCGCCGAGCATGAACCGCTCGCCGAGATCGTTCATCAACGTGGCGCCTTCGCCGCGGACGGCTTCCGTGACGAGCGGCATCGGGTCGCGTCCGATTGCGAGTGCCGTCGGATGGAATTGCACGAACTCCATGTCCGCAAGCGTCGCGCCGGCGCGGCCGGCCATTGCGACTCCGTCGCCGGTGGCTTCAACCGGGTTCGTCGTGAAGCGATAGAGCCGCCCGATTCCACCGGTCGCGAGAATCGTCGACGGCGCAACGTACGCCGCCGGAATCCCCGACCGATTGTCGTGCGCGTAGACGCCGCAAACGCGGCCTTCATCGACGATCAGGTCGTCGGCGGTCGTATCTTCGAGAACGTAAATCGACGGAATCGCATGGATTGCCGCGATCAGCGTTTTGAGAATCTCGTGGCCCGTCGCGTCGCCTCCCGCCTTAACGATGCGCCGCCGTTGGTGCGCCGCTTCGCGGCCGAGAGCGAGCTCACCCGACTCGGTGCGGTCGAAGGTAGCACCGAGTTCGAGCAGTTCCTCGATTCGGGCAGGCGCGTCGCTCGTGAGGATGTCGACGATCTTTTCATCGTTGATGCCGGCGCCGGCCCGGTTGGTATCGAGCGCGTGCAGCGAGGGAGAATCATCTTTTCCGAGCGCTGCCGCGATGCCGCCTTGCGCCCAATCCGTAGCGGCGCCGAAGCCCAAACGCGTTTTACAGATGACGGTAACGTTTTTCGGTGCGAGTTTGATCGCCGCCATCAGCCCGGCAATGCCGGCGCCGATGACGATTGCATCGCTACGCTGACGATCCACGTTTAGTCGCGCACGGCCCGGCTGAATTCCAGCATCCGTTCGACGGCCGCGCGCGCGCGAACGGCCACTGCGGGGTCGATGGTGACCTCGTATTCCATCGCCTCGAGGCTGTGTAAAACTTTCGGCAGCGTATTGCGCTTCATATGCGGACAGAGATTGCACGGCCGCACGAATTCGACGCTCGGGTACTTGCCGGCCACGTTGTCCGCCATCGAGCATTCGGTCATGAGTAGCACGCGGGAGCCGTCGCCCGCGTGCGCGGCAACGTACTCCACCATGCCTTGCGTCGAACCCGCATAATCGGCCTCGGCGATGACATCGGGCGGGCATTCGGGATGCGCAATCACGACCAGAGTCGGATCGTCTTCACGGTAGCGGCGGATATCGGCCGCGGTAAAACGCTCGTGAACTTCGCAATGTCCCTTCCAGGCAACGATCTCCGTGATGGTTTTTGTCGCGACGTACTTTGCTAAATACTCGTCCGGGAGAAAAATGACGCGCGGAACCTTGAGCGCCTCGACGATTTGCACCGCGTTCCCGCTGGTAACGCAAATATCGGACTCGGCCTTTACGGCTGCCGACGTGTTGACGTACGTCACGACCGGAACGCCGGGATACGCTTGGCGAAGAAGGCGCACGTCCTGCGCGGTAATCGAGGCTGCGAGCGAACAACCCGCCTTGAGATCGGGTACGAGCACGGTTTTTTCGGGGTTGACGAGCTTCGCGGTCTCCGCCATAAAGTGCACGCCGCAAAGAACGATTACGTCCGCCGTCGTTTCGGCGGCCTTCATCGCAAGCGCAAGCGAGTCACCGATGATGTCGGCAACCGTGTGATAGATTTCCGGCACTTGGTAGTTGTGGGCGAGGATAACCGCGTTTCGCTCCCGTTTGAGGCGGTTTATCGCAGCGACGTACGGCGCGTAGACCGGCCACTCGAGGCGAGGAATGATGTGTTCGACGCGTTCGAACAGCGGGGTGGTCTCGCGCTCGATTTCGGGGGTTAGGGTGAGTTCGGTGGCGCTCATAAAGTCGTTGTCCGAGTTGCGGTTGGAGGGCCGACGGCCCTGCCTGACGCAGTTCCGGCGGATGCGGCTTCCCCGCCACCTCCTATTACACATGTTTTGCGCGTTTGTTTTCGCTGCGTCGAGCGCGCCCGCTTACGCTCAGATCGTTCCGAGCCTTCCGAAGGCGAGCCCCGGCACGGCGGGGATTTTGGGGTTGCGCCGGGACGGCCTATTTCTCACCGCGCCCCTGACGGTCGACGGCGCCCCGGTGTTGCGAATCGCCGTTCCGGCGACGCCTTCAGCCGGCGGATTGCCGATCGACGTTCGCCTTCTCTACATCCAGAACGCAATTTCCCAGATTCTCGCGCAGAAAGACGGATCGAACAACCCGGGGACTGTTTACGACCCGCATACTTTCAAGATCGCGGTGGACCGCGTCGGCCATCAGGAAACGCTAGTGGCAACCGATGGTACGCATCCGGACGAAATCCCGATTCTCACGATTACTTCGGCAGATGCACAGTACGCGCACGTGTCCGCAGAAACCCTCGCGCAGGAGTGGCGGCCGCTACTGCAGAGCGCGCTCGTTGCCGCTTTGGAGAAACGCCAGCCTGCGGAAATTCGCAGCAACCTCGAGCGTCTCCGGCGCGCTGCTGCGATTCTCGCCGTGGCCACACTTTTCGGCATTGCGATATGGATGCTGCTCCGCGGTCGCGGTAACGAGCTAAAGCGAGCTCTCGATGCGCGCAAGGAGCAGGCGGAGAGTTCGGGCGCGGATACGCAGACCGTCGCTGCGAATCCGACTCGCGAGCGTCGCCGCCTTCTCGCGATTGCCTTGCTCGCCGCCGGCCCGGATCAAGAGTTGCAACGGGTGCGCGCGCTCTGCGGCTTGGTGCAGTGGGTGCTTGCGGCAGCGTGGGCGTCGACGATAACGTGGGCGCTGTTGCTATTCCCGCAGACGACCGGATTGGGCCAGTCGATCGTTCGCGTGTCGATCAACGTTGCGTTTATTTGGGTCGGTGCGGGCCTACTGAACAAGATTCTGGATCTCGTCATAGATCGGTTTGCGCAAGCGTACGCGCACCGTGGGCTCTCGAATGAAACCCGCGCGCGCCATCTTCTTCGGGCGCCGACAATCTCGCGGTCGCTTGGCGAATTCAAGGGCTTCATCATCGTGTTTATTGCGATGCTTGCGACACTTTCGGCGCTCGGCATCCCGATCGCATCGGTCGTTACCATCGGCGGCATCGCGGCCCTCGCGATCGGTTTTGCTGCGCAGAGTCTGGTGCGCGACGTGCTCAACGGATTTCTGGTCCTCATCGAAGATCAGTACGTGGTCGGAGACTATGTAATGATCGGCGACTACAACGGCGTCGTTGAAAACCTCACGCTGCGCGTCGTCCAGATTCGCGACGGCCGGGGCAATCTGGTTACGATCCCGCACAGCGCCGTATCGCAGGTCGTCAACGCATCGCGCGCGTGGTCGAGAATCGACTTTCGCATTCCAATCGATGCGCGCGCCGATCTCAACAAGGCCATTTCAACGCTGCGCTCGGTGCTCGAAGCTCTCGGAAAAGATCGTGCGTGGAAGAGCGCGATATTGGAACCCGTGGAGTGGATCGGCGTCGAAACCCCCTCAAAGAACGGCGTGGTGCTTCGCGCTGCAATTCGAACCGAGCCGTTGCGGCAATTCGACGTCGGCCGCGCAATTACGCAGCGCGTGTGCGAAGCCTTCGAGCGCGAAGGCATCGCTCTCGGCGTCGATCCGCTGGGTGTGCCCGTGCCGAGCGTCACCGCGAGCCCACAACCCTAATGAAAGCGAGCGCGCGGTTCATCCTCTTTGCGATCACCGCACTGGTGCTCGTGATCTTTTACGCCCCGCTCGGCCATAGCGATTACACCGGGCGCTGGGGCGACGGGACGTTCGGAATCCGGTCGTCACGAGCGACGAGGAACCTCATCGAAACGGTCGATCCGGGGTCGCCGGCGGCGCGCGCGGGCGTCCGAAGCGGCGACCGCTTTCTCTTCAAACCGTTTTCGACGGAATGGCCTCACGCGCAGAATCCAATCGCGGATCAGAGTGAAACGCTCGCGTTCGAGCGTCCCGACGGATTGCGTTACAGCGCGACGATGAATGCGGTTCCGGTTTCAAACTTCGGACTGTGGGACCGCGTCACGGGAATCCTTGCAATCTTGCCGGCTACGCTCTTTCTCGTGGTTGCGTTTGCCCTTGTATTTCTGCGCCCGAGTGTTATGACGTGGTCGTTCTATGCCTACGCAATCGGCTATTTTTCAACCGCACCGTCATTCGAATACTTCGCGGGCGTCCTCCCGGGAACGGCGTACGTCTGCCTGACGTTTTTGCTTTCGACGTTCGCGGGAGGATTCGCGGTGCTTCCGCTGTTGCCGTTCGTCCTGCGTTTTCCCGACGACGAAGTCACCGGATTCCGGAGCAACGTTGACCGCGCAATGTGGTTCGGCATCGTGATTGCGTTCGCGGCTTACTCCTTCGAGTGGTATCAGCAGTGGGCAATCGCTGCGAGCATCGGCTACGCTGCCTTGCTCGACACATGGCTTCCGCTCGCCACGTTCTTCTTCGCTGCGCTGCTCCTGATCGCTAAATTCAAACACGCCTCGGACGAAGTCAAGCAGCGATTCGGATTTTTGGTGCTGGGTTTAATCGTTTCATTTGTGGCCTATGCGGTCTACTTTATTCCGGGCGTCCCGATAGCGGCCGGGCAGATCGCGGGCTACGCCGTGGCGATCATGCCGATCTCCGTAGGATATGCCGTATTGCGCCACCGCGTGTTAGACGTAAACTTCGTGCTCAACCGGGCGATTGCATACGGACTCGTGTCGATTTTCGTGATCGCCGCCGTGTCGCTGCTGGATTGGCTTTTCAGCCGTTTTGTTTCGGAACAGCATCTTGCGGTCGCCGGGGAGCTGGCGGCGACGATTGTCATCGGTTTGTTGCTCGACCGGATCAACAAATCGATCGAAAGCGGCGTGGAGGCCGTTCTCTTTCGCAATCGACGGATCGCGGAGCGCTATCTGCGGCGCGCGGCGGAAGCGCTGCCGTATGCGACTGAAGTAAGCGCCGTAACCGACGGGCTGGTGCAAATTCCGGACGAGGCACTGAAATTGAGCGCCGCCGCCCACTACCGCCGGGCGCCCGGCGGCCGATTCGAAGGCGCGGGCACGACGAAGGAAACGCCGATGGCGCCTTCGGGATTCGATCCGAACCATCTGCTCGTGCGCGTGCTTCAGGCGAGCGAAGAGCGCGTGTGGCTCGACGAATTACGAACGCATTTGGATGCGGAAAACGCCGCAGTTTACGTGCTTGCAATTCCCGTAACGGTGCGTCATGAACTCGTGTCGTTTACGCTCTACGGCGCCCACCGCAATGGAGCGCAGCTCGACCCCGAAGAGGTCAAGCTGCTCGAAGAACTTGCGCGCGAAGCTTCGCGTTCGTACGATCACATCGAAGCGGTGCGCGCTAGGGAGCGCTACGCGAAACTTACCTCTGCACCTTTGCCAGAAACTGCGTGAGCGCGGCGTCGAATTTCTCGGGCTGATCGAGCATCGCGTAGTGACGCGCGGGTGAGACGGTAACTACCTCCACGTGCGGCGCGCCGGTCACCAGCATCTGATAGAAGCTGAGCGTATCGGCTTGCGAATACGGGCTCGGGCTCGCATATGGCATCACTTCCATGAACGGAATCGTGATTTTGCTAAGGTCGGCACGCAGATCCGTAGACACGTCTTCTTTTACCCAGGCGGCGACGGCTTTCGGGTCGCTTTTTGCGGTAAGGTTTGCGAGCGCCGGCGCAAACGACGTATCGACCGTGCCGATCGTGCTCATGAATTGCTTTTGGTACGCCAGCATTTGAGCGTGCGTCACCCCGGCGATGCCCGCCGCCATACCGGCTGCGGCCGCCTGCCGTTGCTCCGGCGTGGATTGCGCTACCGTCGGAAAGACGGGAAGGCCGTCGACGGCAACGATCGCGCCGAGTTTTTCCGGGTGCTGCTCGGCGAGCGAGATCGCAAGGGTACCGCCGAGGCTGTGCCCGACTACGACGGGCTTGTCGATATGCCGCGAATCGAGCATCGCAAAAAAGTCGCGCGAGAAAGCCGCAAAAAGATCGGGTTCGGTCGAAGCCGCGCGACCGTCAAATCCCGGCAACGTAATTGCATAAACGGTGTAGTCCGGCGAGAAATGGGCGATCTGTTCGTACCACGTCCACGTGCCGCTCGCTAGTCCGGGGATAAAGATGAGGGTTTTTGTCCCCGACCCGTAGCGATCGACGTGCAACATGCCCGAGTCGAAGGATTCTTCGGCGCTCGGTTGCGGTGCGAGGGCGCTCGCCGCAGCTGCTTGTAGCGGCATCGCGACGGCATTCAAGAGGCACGCTGCAACGAGCAGAGTGCGGATCGAGCGAATCATGGAGTCTCCTTATTAAAAAAGTGAAAAACGCTAGTCTGCGGTGTCGGCATCGAATACGTCTTCAACCGACTTGGAAAACAACTTTGATATTTTGAACGCGAGAGGAAGACTTGGTGCGTACTTCCCCGCTTCGAGTGCGACAACAGTTTGCCGCGCGATGCCGAGTTCGTCGGCAAGTTGCGCCTGCGAAAGGTCGCGTTCGACGCGCAAGAGTTTGATGCGATTTTTCATCGATACCGCAGTCTCATGACGAGCGATGCGGCAAGCCAGACCATCGCCATGAACGGCCACACAACGAACATGCTCGGGCGCGGAAATCCCACGCCTTCGAGGAAGCCGTACGACAGCGATGCGAAGGCGGTGGTTGCAAACGCAATTGCCAGTGAGTTCAGTTGAATCATACGTTCGAGCTCGTCGCAATCGTTCATGAAGCGAACGATGGCCGCGACCGCAAAGGCGATCGGCACCATGGGAACGAGCGAGAGAATCACGAGCAACGACGTATGACCCGACCCCAGCCGTGCGGCGATGAGATTTACGGCAACGAGGGCGATCGCGTAGGCGATCATCGAGCCGAAGAGCCCGGTAAAGTATCGGCGACGGAGCGTTTTTTCAGTGAGCATGGACTCGACTGTACGCTAAAAGCGTCATAAAGTCAAGTGTAGGTGACATTTTGTCGCATACAGCGTACTTATTGAAAGCGACCGTGTGGTGGAAGTCGTTTTCATTTTGGGAATTCCTGGTACGCTGGACACTTGAAACTTCTTTGCTGCGAGCGCGGGTCGAACGCTCGTAGAGTCCTATCACTCGACGACTAGTAAAGGTGGAAACAGACACATGTTGGCGCAAGTCGGTAAAACGGCACCCGATTTCAAGCTTCAGAGCACCAAGGGCGCGACGGGCGCAAAAGATCTCGGCAAAGAGATCGGCCTGTCGGATTACAAGGGGAAATGGCTGGTCTTTTTCTTCTATCCGCTCGACTTCACGTTCGTCTGTCCGACCGAGATTACGGCGCTCTCCGATCGCTACGATCAGTTCAGAGAGTTCGACACCGAGGTTCTCGGCTGCTCGACGGATTCGGTCCATAGCCATTGGGCGTGGATCAACACGCCGAAAGAAAAGAACGGCATCGCCGGACTGAAGTATCCGCTGGTCGCGGACTACACCAAGGAGACCGCGCGTGCATACGGCGTTCTCGACGAAGCGTCGGGCGTCGCACAACGCGGGCTCTTCATCATCGACCCGGAGGGCGTTTTGAAGTACGCCGTAGTGACCGACGACAACGTTGGACGCAGCGTAGAAGAAACGCTGCGCGTATTGCAGGCGTTGCAAACGGGCGGCCTCTGCCCGGCGGAATGGAAGCCCGGCAAAGCGCTGCTGCAGAAGGCGTAAATGGCACTCCGTATGCGTAGCCCTCTTCCATCGTTGGAGGGGGCTACAAGTTGGATCAACGGCGAGGTGACGCCCGAAGAAATTCGCGGACTTCCGCTCGTCGTTTCCTTCTGGTCGAAAAGCTGTTACCTATGCCACGAGACGGCCGAGCAATTCGGAAAATGGCGCGATGCCTTCGCGAAGCGCGGCGTTGCATTTATTGCCGTTCATCAGCCTCGATCCGAGGACGAACTGGACCCGGGCGAGGTTGCGAAGGACGCGCTGGAAGAAATGAAGTTGACGCAACCGTGCGCGATCGACAATTCACATACCATCGTCGACCGGTTCCAAAATCAATTCGTTCCGGCGTTTTACGTCTTCAACCGCAAGCACGAACTGCGGCACTTCCAAGCGGGCGGAAAAGGCTTCGAGCGCATCGAGGCCGCTATCGAGCGGGTGCTTGATGAACCTCCCGAAGAAGAAGAGCTCGACGCCTAAGCGAGCGCAACGCTTGCTATGTTTTATATCTCGGCCTGCGGGGTACCGAAGGGCTCGGAGGTACGATTCATGCAAAAACAATTCGGCAAGCTTGCCGTAGTGGGGGCTTTCGCGATGGTGCTCGGTCTTGCGACCGTCAACGCAAATGCTCAGAATCCCCCAATGTCGCCGTCACCATGTCCTAGCGCGACGCCGCAATCCGACTTGGAGCGCGGAAGCGCGCCGATGCAAGATTGCCCCTCGCCATCACCGGATTCGATGATGACAATGGCACCGTCGTCGCCAATGCCGACGGCTGCCCGCAAGCAGTAGGCCCGGAGGTCGGCGTGCGCGGCGTCGCTAAAGAGCGGCTCCGTGCATGCCGAATCCCGGCTGGCGGTTTTCGCCGGGCCGTCTCTTCCGCCGGGCGATCGCATTCCACATGCGAGTGTGACGTATTTTCCGCCCGCTGCGCGAGGTGATGTAGAGCGCGCGGCCGATGAATTCGACGCCGTGCTTCTCATCGACGGCGTCTTCCATCACGATCTCGCACCGTCTCCAAAAGAGTGCTATGCCGCGACGCTTAAGGCGCGCATGTTTGGCGCTTCGAGCATGGGAGCGCTGCGCGCGGCGGAGTGTGCGCCCTACGGTTTTCTTCCGCTCGGGGCGATCGCGAATTGGTACGCACGCGACATCATCGACGGCGACGACGAAGTCGCGGTGTTGACGCATCCGCAAACGCACGCAGCGCTTACCGTCCCCATGGTAAACGTGCGGTACACCGCTCGGCTTGCACAGCGTCGCGCCGTACTTTCAACCAAACAGTGCGTCGCGTGGATTCGCGAGGCTCGAGACGTATTTTATATGGACCGTACATGGGATGACGCGATCGAGCTCGCGCCGGCAGATGCCCGCGAATCGATTCGCACGATCGCAATGCGAGACGGCGACCTCAAACGCTGGGACGGGCAGTTCGCGTTGCGTAACGTTTTGCGCCGCCTTACATCCCGCAACGGTGCGAGCATCTGATGGAAGGGGCGGCGCTTCGTTCGTTTTTGCGAGCGTTTCACGAGCGCTATCCGGGCGTTACCGCCGCCAGTATGGAAGCCCTCGCGGACGAGTCGGGGGAAAACTCGTACCGTCTCCTGGCCGAGATCGCTCTCGAGGACAAGCGCAACGCACGCGTCCTTGATGCCGGATGCGGCGACGGCGTCTTGCTTGCGGAAATCCGGCGCATGTCGGCGGTGGCGCATCTGAGCGGAATCGATCTCGTTCCGAGTGAGGTATCTTTGGCCAAAGCGCGTGTGCCGGACGCGACGATAGTTAGCGGTGATATCACGCAACCGCTTCCGTTTCCGGATAGCGCCTTTGACGTCGTTACCGCGCATTTGGTCATGATGCTGCTCGGACCAATCGACGCAACGCTGCAGCAAATCGCTCGCGTGCTACGCGCAAACGGTCGATTCGCCTTCATCGTTGACGATTTTGTGAGCGACGCCGAGATTTTCACGCATCTCGTTAACGTCGCAATAAGGGCAACGCCGGCGTCGGTTTCCGATTTGTCGGCACGTTTTTCTGCGGACGCCCGCATCTACGACTCAACCGTATTGAAAGCGCTTCTGCACAAGCACGGATTCGACGGTTTTAGAGAGCGGCGCATCATACTTCGAAGCGAAGTTGACGCCGCGTCGGCTTGGAACCTCGTGAGCGGTACCTATCCGGTCGGTGTCTTGGAAGAATCGCAACTCGAACTCGCGCGGATCGCCGTAGGCGCAGAAATCGCCGCGCTGGGCTCGGCGACCGTTCGGTTTCCGCTCAAAGTT
>JBDTFK010000249.1:0-6371 GCA_039937995.1 Vulcanimicrobiaceae bacterium
CTGCGACGGAAATTGCACCGATGGGGCGGGGACTGCACCGGGCGCCGACGATAACGGTTCGGGCACGGCGGCCGTCCTCGAAGCCGCTCGCGTGATGGCCGGTACGCATTTCGCCGGGACGATCGTCTTCGCGTGCTTCGACGGCGAAGAACTCGGGCTGTGGGGTTCGGCGCATTTTGCGAACGAAATGCGTGAGGCCAAGGCTCCCATTTCCGCCGTTCTCAACAACGACATCATCGCTAACAGCACCGGCGGCGATGGGCGATCGGAACCGCAGGTGGTGCGCGTCTTTAGCGAAGGCTTGGCCGCCGGAACGGTCGATGCGCGCGTGAACTCACTTGGATCGGAAAACGATTCACCTGCACGGGAACTCGCGCGTTTTGTCGGCTCCACGGCTCCCGTATACGTGCCCGCGATGTCGATCCGCCAAATCTTTCGCGCGGACCGCTTTTTGCGCGGCGGCGATCAGGAATCGTTTTCCGCTCAAGGATACGCAGCGATTCGATTCGTCGAGGCCCACGAAAACTTTACGCATCAACACCAAGATGTGCAAATTAAGAACGGCGTGCAGTACGGCGATCTTCTGCAATATAACGACTGGGAGTATCTGGCTCGCGTGACGCAAATTAACGTCGCCGCGTTGGCCGCGTTAGCGCTCGGCCCAGCCGCGCCGGCGAACGCGCAATTGGTAACAAAGCGCCTTGGTTACGACTCAACGCTGCGATGGAGCGCAGTACCCGGTGCATCCTACGAAATCGTTTGGCGTGCGACCGATGCCCCCGATTGGCAATTTGGCCGCAACGTCGGCGACGTTGTGGAAGCCGGCGTGCCCGTGAGCAAGGACGACTACATTCTGGGCGTTCGCGCCGTCGACGCCCTCGGGCATCGGAGCCTCGTCAGCTACCCGTCACCAGTTCGAGAATAGAGATAGCCGCCCGTTTTTCGCGCTCGAAATTCAAACCCTTGGCAAGAGGAAAGCGCCGAAGATTGCGCATGCCAGCACGAGGAGTACCGGGTTGATCTTCGTGCGAACCATGAGGGCGAAAATAGCAGCGGCGATTGCGATCGTCAACCAGGTCGTCGTTGCCGCCTTGCCCATGGCGTAGACGCCCGCCGCCATAAGGCCGATCGTTACGGGTGCGAGGCCGTCGCGGACCGCGCTCTTCCACGGAGAAGCGGCGAGATGGCGGAGATAACGAGTGACGAAAAAAACGATGAGCGAAACCGGTAGAAAGAACGCGACGAATGCAATGAGCGCGCCGATCGTGCCGCCGATGCGATAGCCTAGCACGATCACCATCAACATGTTGGGGCCGGGAACGAGTTGTCCCAGGCCGTACGCCTGAACGAATTCGGCATCGTTTAGCCCAAACGTGCCGTGAAGCGTCCGCTCCATTTCGGGCAAAACGGCCGCGCCTCCGCCGACGGCTTGAATCGAGAGAAATGCGAACGTGGCAAGCAAACTTATGTAGAGCTTCAAATTAAACACGGTCGGTCGCTTTCGCGGCCTGACGCGGCCGGTGGAGAAAAACGGCAATGCCGCCGAGTACGATAACAAGCACGAGAAGCGGTATCTTTAGGAAACTCATCCCTACGAAGGTCACGGCGACTACGAGTACGTCGGGGAAATGGACGAACTGCTCTTTCCCGGTGCGGAACGTGATAGCGGCGAGGATTCCGACTGCGCCCGCCGTGACACCCATCAACGCGGCGTGTGCGATTGGATTGTGTCTGCCCGCGCCCGAGCCGACCGCAAGCACGAATACCAGAATGGCCCCCGGCAGCGTCATCCCGAGAAACGCCACGACCGCGCCGATCGGTCCGCAAAAGACGTCGCCGACAATCACGGACATGTTTGCGCTGTTCGTTCCCGGAAGCGTTTGGCTAACTTCCAGCGCCGCCAGAAACTGATCCTTGGTGAGCCAATGCATCTCGTCGACGAGCATCCGTTGCAAATACGCAATAATTCCGCCACCGAAGCTCACGGAGCCGATCACCAAGAACTTAAGGAATAATTGCCCAAGCCCGACGCGCGTTTCTTGCTTCATACTCGCAGGGTGTACTTGTCCCATGATCGAGTTGCGCGTCCTTTCATGGAACGGCCGACTCCCGTGGGCACGGAAAGCCGGCGCCGGTGTCGCTGTGCCGTGAATCGTACGCGAGACGCCCGGCATGTGGTTATCCCAGAAGTGCACTCGCGCGCGTGTCCACGACCGAGCTTTGCACAAACCGGATTGTTTTGTGCAAGGCTTCCTGTGACAATGCCAGCATGCGTAGACTACATGCCTCGGGCGTTGCGCTGCTTGCGGTACTCGCGACCGTCGGGATGCCTCGGTTGTGCGCGGCGCAAGAAGCGACCCCGGTTCCCTCGGCAGAACCCGATCGAGCGCCGGCGCAAGATCAAGATGCTGCCGCCCGGCTTCAGGCCGCGGCCGCGAATCCGCTGGCGTCGCTCATCAGCGTACCGTTCCAGTTCAACGCGAGTACCGGCATCGGACCGTACCATCAGTTCGGGTATTCGATGAACGTCCAGCCCGTCGTGCCGCTTCCCGTCGGCGCGACGACCACGATGATCTTTCGCACGATCGTTCCGCTAACGTACGTGCCGGAGTTGAATAAGAATCCGCTCGTGGGTAACGTCTTTGGGTTGGGACCGGTTAACCCGCAATTCTATTTCGTTCCAAAAAAAGGTGGCGCGTTTACGTTCGGCCCGGGAGTTACGTTTCTGCTGCCGACGTCAACAAATCCGTTGGTTGGGCCCAATAAGTGGGCGGCGGGCCCCGACGTTGCCGTCGTCGCGCAGAGCGCTCACGCGCTCTACGGATTCATCGCGAACAATCTTTGGTCGTTCGCAGGCTCGCCGCAAGGGCAAAATATCAACAGTTTCTTCGTTCAACCGTTCTACACGCGCAATTTCGCACACGGGGTCGGCTTGGGCGCGACTTCCCAAATAACCGCGAATTGGGAAGCGCCGGCGGGGCAGCGCTGGACCGTGCCGATTTTTCTCAACATCAGTCAATTGCAGAAAGCGGGGGGGCAACCGCTTTCGGTGGTCGGTGGAATCGGCTGGTACGCCGTTCGGCCGCAAGGAACCGCGACGTGGTTCGTCCGCTACCAAGTGACGCTGCTCTATCCTACCGCTGCGGCGAAGGAAGCGGCCGCGCAGAAATAGGGGCCTGCCGCCGGAAGTGGTCTTCGAACCGGCGCGCTACTTCGCGATCTCTCTGAGGTGGTTGACGTCGATGATGTACGTCCACGCCTCGGGCGTCACGCGTATCATGCCGGAGTACGGCGTACTCAATTGCGTAATGAGCCCAAAGAAGAGTCCGATGGAGCCCGCAACGAGCGCCGTCATGAGTACTTGGGCTAAGAAACTGCGCACGGCGAAGAAAAATACAAAAGCGATAACCATCAAGCCGCCGAGTATCAGCGCTTGGTACATTGCCCACGGCAAACGGCTCTGCGCCTCAACGAGCCGCAGCCGCCGCGTGTCTGCTGCTTTGCGCAAGCTGTCGACGGCGGAGTTATATATCGAAGCTTCCTGGAGCACTTCGCCGTTGCGTGCGTTCGCGGGAGGCGGAGCAACCGATCGTATCGTTTGGATCGCTCTATCGATGAGTTCTCCCGCGGCGGGGTCTCGTTGACCGCGCGCGAGCGCAGGGAACTCCACATCGTCTACGCGGACTGCGTACCTCGCGAGGAGGTGTGTAAGTTGTGCGCCCTGCGGCTGCGGGAGGGATCGCGCGAAACCGAGCGTGTCGGCAATGTACCCGGCTTCGGTGTCGGATGTATTCTGTGCCGCATCAAACCCGGTCCAGACGGTCCCCACCAGAAAGCCGAGGACAACGGAGTAGAGTACTCCGACGACGGCCACGAGATAGCCGGCGACGTCGTGGTGTTCTTTGAGTCCGTCGGGCGAGACAAAGCGCCGGAACGCCATGTGTATCACGACGACCGCCGTCGCCGGTATGAGGATGTAGAGCGGCAGGACAGCCCACTGCGGGAGCACCATCCGGCGGGTGTTCGCCCCGTCGTCGGGCGGCTACTTCCGCGCTTTATGGATACGTCGGAAGAGCCGACTCATTGTATACTTCGACGCAAAACCCGTCTCGGAGTATGTGCTTGTGAACAAGACCGCCGCGGAAACCCCCTTAGTAACCCATCGCGAATTCAAGTTGTTATTGAAGCCGGAGAAGTTTCCAACCCGCCGTGCCCTTGTCGAATTTAACGAATTGCTTGCGGCGAGCGCGGCGAAAGCCGGCGTTCCCTACGAACCGGTCGACTCGATCGACTCGCAACTCCGCATCGTTCAGTTTTACGACACGAGATCGCAGGATCTCCGCAAAAATAAGTTGATATTTCGCATCAGGCAACTCCGGCAAGGCGGATGGCCGGACGAGAGTTGGGAACTCACGTTTAAGTGCCGGGCTCCGGAGTACGACACCGCGGCAGGGTTCGACACCGACACGACGTTCGTGGAAGTGCAGAAGAAGAAATTCAAGGAAGAACTTGTCCGCGGCGACCAACCGGGCACGATGCGGAGCATATTTTCCAACAATGTAATTGTTGAATCGCCGGGGATCAATGTTGAGTTTCCACTCGAGAAGTTAGCGGCTGCTTTGCCGCACCTCAAGTCGCTCGGGTTAGACCCGGGCGAATCGCTCTCCATCGTTGACGGCGCGAAGGTCTTCGAGATTCAAGGCACGCTCGGGACGTTATCGTTCGGCCACGGCGTTTCAGCACAAGCGACGCTTGCCGTGTGGCTGCGGCCGATGTTGGATGCCTTCGAACCCTTGGTGGCCGAGTTCGGTTTCTCAACCCGCGTTCAAGCAGATGCCGGTCACGAGAAGTCGCGAAAACACCAAGAGGCGCAAGCGTTGGCCGACCATTTCTTCAAGGCAATTCAACTGCCGCTTCGCGATTGGCTCGCAAGCGGCACAACGAAGACCGCGCTGATCTACGGCGACCCGGCGTAGAACGGACGGTCTCGCTTGCGCTATTTGCTCGTCGCTTACCGCGTTCGGCTCGCTTTGATCGTGGCGTAGATCGTCGCGAAAAGGGTTTGGAGATCGCTCTTCGATTCCACCGTCCGGCTATTTGCGAAGATCGCTACGACGAGGCCCGACTCGGGAAAGTAGAGGTGGGCGGCGCGAAAACCCAACGTTTCACCTTGGTAAAACCAGAACGAACCGAGGCGCGGATCGATTCGCCTGGCCACGCCCAAGCCAAAGCCGGCCGGATCCGCGAGGGTGGGCGCTGCAATCGGTTTCGCGGTTTTGATTGAGATGAGGCTCAGCAGTTCCTTGCGTTGCTTTTCCGGTAAGAGCGGACTCTTTTGGTAGAGCTCGCGAGCCCACGTGATGAGATCTTCGGGCGTCGAGACGATCGCACCGGCGCCTTGAGCCCACGACATGCTGTACCCGCTCATGTCTTTCCCGAGGAATTTTCCGAAACCGGCATCGTCGTTTTCGTAGTAGCCCGCGACGACCCGCCGCGCAATGGCCGGTGCGTAGAGGTGCGATGCGTAGAATGTGTTCTTCAATCCGGCACTTGCAATGATGCGCGCAATCTCTGCGTCGTAGCTTCTGCTCTTGCTCCGCGCGGCGACGATTTCTTGGGCCAAAAGATAGCCCGTGTTCGAGTACGCGTACTTCGACCCCGGAGCATATTTTATTTCCGGATAGACGAGCCGGATGAGCGAATCGGTCGAAACGTTTGCCGCCGGGTTCTTTGCGAACGAACGCTCCCATGCGGGAGTGTTGTCGTACGACTCGATGCCGCTCGTCATGTCGAGCAGTTTCCGCAACGTTAACTTGGCATACGCGGGATATTGTGGAAGGTACGTCCCAATCGGAGCATCGATCGACAGCCGACCTTGCGCCTCGAGCTGCAAGACTGCAACTGCGGTAAACGCCTTTGTGTTGCTCCCAATCTGATAGAGACTCGTGGGCGTCACGGGTTGGTCGCCGCCGTAGGTGGTGGTGCCTGTTGTGGCGACGATCGTAGGTTGCGATTTGCCCAAGCTTACGGCGAGCGAAAGGGAAGAGAGGTGCTCGATAGCGCCGCGTCTTTTTATGTACGCGTCGAGGTCGCGCTGCAGCGCCGCCTTCAGCGAAGCTCCGCCTTTGGACGCCGGCGGTACCGCCGCGAAACTCGTGCAGGGGATTGCCGCAAGCAGCGCCGCCGCCGTAGTGATCCGGATGACCGATCGCAAGGGAAAGAACGAATGAAGCATAGGACTCCTCCGAAAACGACGCCTTGGCGAGGAGCCGTTCGCGACTCGCTTGGCAAGGGGTCCCTTCAAGTCGAAGAGCGCGTTTTCCGTCATGCGGTTTTTGCGAGTCGTAATGACCGCGGTTCCTTATATATTG
>JBDTFK010000250.1:0-4316 GCA_039937995.1 Vulcanimicrobiaceae bacterium
TCATGAAGCAAGTCGGCGTTCCGCGCATCGTCGTGTTCTTGAACAAAGTCGACCTCGTCGACGACGAAGAGCTGCTCGAACTCGTCGAAATGGAAGTGCGCGAGTTGCTCACGCGCTACGATTTCCCGGGAGACGACACGCCGATCGTCCGCGGTTCCGCGCTCAAAGCGCTGCAATCGTCGGGCAAGCGCGACGACCCCGCCGCCGAGGCGATCTATAAGCTCATGGATACCGTCGATTCCTACATCCCGGATCCGGAGCGTCAGATCGACAAGCCGTTCTTGATGCCGATCGAAGACGTGTTCACGATCACCGGTCGCGGCACGGTCGGAACCGGCCGCGTGGAACGCGGTCAAGTGAAGGTCGGCGAAGAAATCGAAATCGTCGGCTTGCAGGAAGCATCGCGCAAGTCGGTCGTGACGGGCATCGAAATGTTCCGCAAGCTGCTCGACATCGGCATCGCCGGCGACAATATCGGCGTCCTGCTTCGCGGAATCGATCGTAACGACATCGAGCGCGGTCAAGTGCTCGCGAAGCCGGGTTCGATCAAACCGCACAAGAAGTTCAAAGCCGAAGTGTACGTTCTCTCAAAAGAAGAGGGCGGGCGCCACACGCCGTTTTTCGGAAACTACCGTCCCCAGTTTTACTTCCGCACCACGGACGTGACGGGAACGGTTGAATTGCCCGAAGGTGTCGAAATGGTTATGCCGGGCGACAACGTCACGATGACCGTCCAACTGATCATGCCGATTGCGTGCGAAGAAGGTCTGCGCTTCGCCATCCGCGAGGGGGGCCGCACCGTAGGCGCCGGCGTCGTCATCGGCGTGGCGGACTAGTCTTTTTGTCCAGAACGGGGTTGAGGTGGGGGATCGTGGACCCATAGTCCACTTCACCCCCACCTCAACCCCGTTCTGAACAAAAATCCGTCGTCCGCCGGTGCCGCTTCGCGGTGGGCGAGCGGGGCGCCGGTGCCGCTTCGCGGTGTGCGAGTGGGGCGGGGGTGCCGCTTCGCGGTGGGCGAGTGGGGTGGGGTTATGACGGTGGACAAGGTTGGGCGGGCGTGGTAGACTTCCGCTGGTGTGCCGGGGGCACGGTTATTTTTTGAGTTCGTTCTTTGACAACTGATTGTATAGGATAGAGATGTCTAAGCAGAAGATTCGCATTCGCTTGAAAGCGTTTGACCATAAGGTGCTCGATCAATCCGCGGAGCGTATCGTCGAAACGGCGAAGCGTACCGGTGCGTTCGTGAGCGGTCCCGTTCCGTTGCCCACCGAAATCAACCGGTTTTGCGTGCAGCGTTCCACCAACAACGATAAAAAGTCGCGCGAGCATTTCGAGATGCGCACGCATAAGCGGCTCATCGATATCCTTCAAGCGTCGCCGAAGACGATGGATGCGCTGATGCATCTCGATCTTCCGGCCGGTGTCGATATCGAACTCAAAGCATAGTCGAAAAAAGCAACACGACCAGAACGGCCCGGAGCAACTCACTCCGGGCCGTTCTGTTTTCCGGGGAGAAGGCGCGGGCTCTCTCCGACCGAAGAGCGGTTGGTAAGGAGGGACCTACTATGGAAGTTAGACCGACGTATATGGGAACCATGATTGCTCTTGCCACGGTCGCTTTCGGCTTGATTGCCGCCGGCGCGTGGAATAAGTTCATCAGCGATTTCATCGGTCTTTTTCTTAAGCCGGGAAGCGGCGTCATCGCCGAGCTTATTTATGCGATTATCATCACGATTATCGCCATTCTCGTCGTTCAGAACCTCGGGAAACTCGCAGAAAGAGAAGCCGGCGGCCCCCGCCCCTAGCACGTTTACGGGCCGGGCGACCGACTACGCGCGTTATCGCTCGGCCTATCCGTACGCCGGCAAACATCGGCAAGCGCCGGCCCGAGCGCTCGCCACAATGAGCTAGGCGGCGACCCCGCGAACGTGCGGGCATGCCAATTGCACTTCGGGAATCGCGCTCGCGAACGTTTCACGGTACCAAACGCCGTATTTTTCATTTGCTCGAAGAAATGGGGACGTCCGGCGATCAGATCTGGCCGTTTGCTTCGCAGCCGTTCATGCGCTCCCCGGGTCCGCTCACGCCGGATCGAACGGAAGAATGGCATCTCGGCATCCACGCGATGCTTGCGGAGGTCGTCCCCGAAGAGCGCATCGTTTGGCGTTTTCTCAACGACGGAGTCGAAGGAACGCACGGCTTCTATCTTTCGGCCGACGGCAAGCAGACGACCGTGGAATACCGGGTTGAGGGAACGCTCACGGATACCGAAGGGCGCCTTTTGTGGCGTCGCCTCGAAGACTCGTTCGAGCGTTCAACGGAAGCGCTTTTCGACAAACTCGTGCGCGTACTCAAACGTTAGGGAAGATCATGCAACAACGGCGACTCGGACACGATGGCCCCCAGGTCTCCGCGCTTGGGCTCGGGTGCATGGGTATGTCGGAGTTTTACGGGAGTACCGACGAAACCGAGTCGATCAAAACGATTCATCGCGCGCTCGATCTCGGCGTCACTCTGCTCGATACCGCGGATATGTACGGCTCCGGCGGGAACGAGGAACTCGTCGGTAAGGCAATTTCCACTTGCCGTGAGCGCGTTTTCCTGGCGACAAAATTTGCGATTGCCCGCGACCCGGACGATCCGTCGAAGCGCGTTATCAATGGCAACCCGAAATACGTCAAAGCGGCCTGCGATGCATCGCTCCGGCGCCTTCGCGTCGAGCACATCGACCTTTACTACCAGCATCGCGTCGACACATCGACGCCGATTGAAGAAACGGTCGGCGCGATGAGCGAGCTCGTTCAAGCCGGAAAGGTGCGTTTTCTCGGGCTCTCGGAAGCGAGCGCCGACAACATCGTCCGCGCGGATTCGGTGTACCCGATTTCGGCGCTACAGAACGAATGGTCGCTGTGGTCGCGCGATCTCGAAGAAAACGGACAACTTGCCGCCGCGCGGGCGCACGATATCGCGGTTGTTGCCTATTCACCGCTCGGACGCGGATTCTTAACCGGCGCGATAACCACGACGGCCGATTTCGACGACGACGATTTTCGCAAACACTCGCCCCGTTTCCAAGGAGCGAATTTCGCGAAGAACCTGGAGTTGGTGAGCCACATCCAGCGCCTCGCTAAGGATAAAGGCTGCACGGCCTCGCAACTCGCGCTCGCGTGGTTGCTCCATCGCGGTGACGACGTGATTCCGATTCCGGGGACCAAACGCGTGAAGTATCTCGAAGAAAATCTCGGCGCGCTCGACGTGACGCTGAGTGAAGCCGAGTTGCAAGAAATCGACGGTATCTTCCCGCCCGACGCGGCCTCCGGCGCGCGATATGCCGACATGAGTAGCGTCAACCGGTGACCGCGCTCCAAACAAAAGCGTCACCCCCCGACGCGGTCGATTTTCTCGGGATCGACGCGTTGCTCTCGGGCGAAGAACGCCTGGTGCGCGATGCGGTGCGGACGTTCGTGCGCGAACGCGTGCTGCCGCGCGTCGGAGATTGGTTCGAAGAAGGCATTTTGCCGAAAGACCTTGCGCGCGAACTGGGGCGCCTGGGTCTGCTCGGGATGCATTTGCAAGGATACGATTGCCCCGGAGCGAGCGCGGTCGCGTACGGCATAGCGTGCTTGGAACTTGAAGCTGGCGACGCGGGCGTACGCAGCTTCGCATCGGTCCAAGGATCGCTCGCGATGTACGCGATCTATCGGTGGGGCACCGAAGAACAGAAAAAAACGTGGTTGCCGCAAATGGCGTCCGGTGAAACGATCGGGTGTTTCGGCCTAACGGAACCCGACTTCGGCAGCAACCCGGCGGGAATGCGCACGTTTGCAAAACGCGACGGCAGCGACTGGCTTCTGAGCGGCACGAAGATGTGGATCACCAACGGTTCGATTGCCGACATTGCGATCGTTTGGGCAAACACCGCCGAGGGAATCCGCGGGTTCATTGTCGAGACGAACGCACCCGGATTCAGCGCGACGAACATTCATAAAAAAATTTCGTTGCGCGCGTCGATCACGAGCGAACTTGTCTTGCAGGACGTGCGGCTGCCGGCCGCCGCGCAACTTCCGCTTGCGATCGGGCTTAGCGGACCGCTCTCGTGTTTAAATGAAGCGCGTTTCGGCATCGTCTGGGGTGCGATGGGCGCAGCCCGCGCATGTTATGAATCGGCGCTGGACTATGCCAAAACGCGCGTGCAGTTCGACCGTCCCATCGGCAGCTTCCAGGCTGTCAAGCACCGTTGCGCTGACATGCTGGTCGACGTCGAGGGGATGCGTTCGGCTGTGTACTGGGCCGCGTGGTGCATGGCCGCCGAC
>JBDTFK010000251.1:0-5589 GCA_039937995.1 Vulcanimicrobiaceae bacterium
ATACCGAAATGCTCGACGACCTGCGGTTGAAAATCCGCAACGCGCACGACGTTGCCACGACCGTTGGGTTCGGTCCCCGTTTCTTGCATTCGACAGGCCAATTGCACAAAGGTGGTCCAAACTCGGCGGTTATGCTACAAATTGTCGGCGACGAACCGAGCGATCCGCCCGTTCCCGGAATGAAGGTCGGCTTCCGCACGCTGCTTGCCGCGCAAGCGCTGGGCGATTGGCAGTCCCTGGACAAGCGCCACCGGCGCGGCGTTCGCATTCACCTTAAAGGCGATATCGATACCGCCTTACGCGCGCTGCTTGCCGACGTCGACGACGCGCTCACGGCAAAGGCGTGAACGTGCTCGCATTGAGGGGAACCCTATGCAATTAGGTATGGTCGGACTCGGCAAGATGGGCGCGAATATGACGACGCGCCTCTTGCAAGGCGGTCACAGCGTCGCGGTATACGACCGCAGCGCCGCTGCAACGCAAGCGTCGGCCGCCGGCGGCGCGACGGCGACGACCGGCCTCGCCGATCTCGCCGCAGAGCTTACCGGATCTCCGAGAGTTGTATGGATCATGGTACCGTCGGGAAAACCGACGGACGACACGATCGACGAGCTAACCGGTGTCCTCTCAACCGGCGATGTTATTATCGACGGCGGCAACACAAACTGGAAAGACGGCCTCGCCGCCTACGATCGTTGCAAAGCGAAAGGCGTTCATCTCATCGATGCGGGGACGTCCGGCGGCGTGTGGGGATTGAAAGAAGGCTACTGCTTAATGGTGGGTGGCGATGACGACGCCGTAAAAGCCTGCGAGCCGATTTTTCTCACGCTGGCGCCGGAAGGCGGATACGCGCACGTCGGACCCGCCGGCGCCGGGCATTTCTCGAAAATGGTTCACAACGGCGTCGAGTACGGTTTGCTTCAAGCCTACGGCGAAGGTTTCGAGATTCTTGAGACGGCGCCGTTCAAATTCGATTTGCGTCAGCTTGCCGAACTGTGGCGTCACGGCAGCGTCGTTCGTTCGTGGTTGCTCGATCTGGCCGTGCTTGCGTTTGAGGCCGATCCGGGATTGGAAAATATCAAAGGCTACGTGGACGACACGGGTGAAGGCCGCTGGACGGTGCAGGCCGCGATCGACCAAAGCGTTCCCGCGCCCGTTATCACGCTTTCGCTCCTCGCGCGATTTGCTTCCCGGCAAAACGAATCGTACAGTGCAAAGGTTGTGGCGGCCTTGCGCAACCAATTCGGCGGTCACGCCGTGAAGCCCGAGACGCATGCCTGATGCAGTAGCGACGGTAGCCGTCGACGGGAAACACATCAATCCGCTGCGCGCCGGCGTGCAGAGCGATCGCGTTACCGACCCGTGTTGCATCGTCTTTTTCGGCGCGAGCGGCGACCTCTTCAAACGCATGCTTCTGCCGGCGATGTACGCGCTCCGGTTGCAGGGCATTCTCCCCGCGGATTTTGCCATCGTCGGTTTTTCGCGGACATCGTATTCCGACGACGACTTCCGCCAATACTGCAAAGCGCAACTCGATCAGTTCGCACCGGCGGAGAACAAACCCCAGGGTGCGATTTGGGATGATTTCGCCAAGCGCTTGAGTTATCTGAGCGCCGACTTTACCGATCCGAAATGCTACGCCATGCTCAAGGGGCGCCTGGAAGATAACGATGCGCAGCACGGCACCAAAGGCAACCGGCTCTATTACCTCTCGACGCCGCCCTCGGTATTTACGACCGTTATCGATCAGTTGAAGGATGCGGGACTCGATTCACGTTCCGATACTACGGGCTGGTCGCGTATCATCGTCGAGAAGCCGTTCGGCTCCGACCTTGAGTCCGCTCGAGCCCTGCAGCAAACGGTCGACCGCGTCTTTCGCGAATCGGAAGTTTACCGCATCGATCACTATCTCGGCAAAGAACCCGTGCAAGACATCATGGCTCTGCGCTTTGCCAACACGATCTTCGAGCCGGTCTGGAACCGCAACTACGTGCAGTCGATTCAAATTACGGCCGCGGAGCAACTGGGCGTGGAATTGCGCGGAAGCTACTACGACAACGCGGGCGCCCTGCGCGACATGATTCAAAACCACGTTATGAATCTGCTCGCGCTCGTCGCAATGGAACCGCCGGCAAATAGCGACGCGGACTCGATCCGCTCGGAAAAGTTCAAAGTATTTTCCGCCATCGTTCCCCCGACACACGACGATGTGGCGAAAATGTCCGTTCGCGGGCAATACGGCGCGGGAACGATCGCCGGTAAGGCGGTTCCCGGCTACCGGCAAGAACCCGATGTCGCGCCGGACTCCAATACCGAAACCTACGCAGCTCTGGCGCTCTTTGTCGAAAGCTGGCGCTGGGCCGGGGTACCGTTTTATTTACGTTCGGGTAAGCGCCTGGGGCGTAAAATGTCGGAGATTGCGGTGACGTTCAAGCCGATCCCACACCGACTGTACGGTGACGCGAGCGACGCAATCGAACCCAACGCGCTCGTCATCAAGATTCAACCGGATGAGGGCGTGGCGATGCGGTTCTCGGCAAAAGTGCCCGGACCGAAAACGCACATACGCAGCGTCTACATGGACTTCAATTACGGCACCGGTTTCGGCGTGCAATCGCCGCCGGCGTACGAACGTCTCATTGCCGACGCGATGCGCGGAGATCAAACCCTCTTTACGCGATGGGACGCCGTAGAACGCGCCTGGGAAGTGGTCTCCCCGGTACTCGACGTATGGCTACATTCGAAAGACTTCTCGTTTCCCAACTACGCCGCCGGAAGTGAGGGACCCGATTCGGCAAACACCCTTTTTGCAGACTGGCGTTCCTTGTGACGCAGCAACTTGCCGCGGTTACGGCGACCATGAACTTCGTGGTGTATTTTGAAGACGCCGCGATTTCCGGATGGATACGCGAGCGAACGCGGCGGATCGGCGAAAAACACCCCTCGCGGGTGATCGTACTCGACGATACGCGAGCGCCGGCCGTCGAAGCACCCGATGCCGGCTCCGCCCGCAGCGAGTGGATTGAGGTTGGAACGCAGGGTTGCGATGGCGGCTCGCTCGCGGCAACGATCTCGGCCCACGCCCTTCCGGAGGCGCCGCTCGTTCTTGCGTGGATCGCGTCGAAGATTAGCGCCGACGATCGCTTCCCCGCGCTCGCAAAGCGAGCGCACACGGTGATCTGCAATAGTTCCGTCACGGATGTGGGCTCGAACTCGCTGCGCGATTTCATCGAATTCGCTGGAAAGCACCCCGGTATCGACGTGCAAGATCTCGCGTACGTCCGTTTGCACGCTTGGCAGGATCTCATCGCCGAATTTTTCGACGAAGAACGTGTGCTCGAAGATCTTTTCAAGCTTCGCAACGTGGAAATTACCGCGGGTTCCGAGGCCGAGGCGTACTATTTGCTCGGGTGGCTCGCAAGCCGGTTGGAGTGGGCAGCATGCGGCAAAGAACGCATGTGCAATCGCGAAAAAGAGACGATTACGTTTTCGATTCATCGCGATGGCGCCCCGCGCCGCATTAGCCGCGTGGCGCTCATGACCGATAGCACCACGTACACGGCGCGCGTTTTTGACGAAGATCCAAATGTCGCCCGAGTCGAGGTTACCGGAACCCATCCGCAACGCCCTCGCTGTATTCCGCTGCACGATCTCGACGTGGCATCGCTTATCGGACGCGCGATCTTGCAGACGAGGCGAGACCCCGTCTTTCACGAAACGCTGACCCTAACGAAGCGCCTCCTCGATTCACAGCGGAGCTAGGAATTGCCGGGTGAACTTCGCGTGTTCCCGAACGCGGCCCGAGTTGCGCAAGCCCTCGCAGACCTTTTCATCGAGTGCGCCGCGGATGCACTCGCGCAACGAGGGCGCTTCTTCGTTTCGCTTGCAGGCGGAACGACGCCCAAGGCGGCCTACGCACTGCTGGCGCAAGCACCTCTGCGCGCCGCGATTGACTGGAGCGCTGTAGAGCTTTTCTTCGGCGACGAGCGCTGCGTTCCGCCGAGCGACGATGAATCGAACTACAAGATGGTGATGGAAACGTTTGCGCGCGCGGCCGGCGTACCCGAATCGAACGTTCACCGCATGCGCGGCGAGGACGATCCGGCATCGGCAGCTGCCGCGTACCGCACCGAGTTAATTCGCGCACTCGGACAAGAGCCGAGGCTCGATCTCACCATGCTCGGCATGGGGCCCGACGGTCACACGGCCTCGCTCTTTCCGGGCGCTGATCCGCTTATCGGGAACGATGATTTGGTGCGCGCAGTCTACTCCCAAGCGCACTCGCAGTGGCGCATCACGATGACGCCGCGCGTTCTCAACGCGGCTCGCACGATCGTTTTCGCAGTCGACGGAGCCGCCAAAGCCGAAGCCCTCGCGGAAGTCCGCTACGGCCCGCGAAACCCGACGAAGTATCCGTCGCAAATCATCGCACCGGTCGACGGGCGGCTCATCTGGCTAACGGACGCCGCCGCCGCGACACCGCCGAAAAACGAAACCCTGTAGCGCCTCGGGCAACCTATCCTTACGCGGTTGGACGCCGGTTCCAGCGTTCCAGTGCGCGAGAGTACAGCACGCCGCTGCGTTCCTGGAGTTTACGTTGCGTTGCGGCACTGATCTTCGGTCGCTTTTGCATGATGATCGTCATGGTTTTACAGCTCCTTGACCGACTGTCGTGAGGGTAACGTTGTTTGCAGATAGGATCGTTCCATCGGCGCGTTGCAGTTCGACGATTGCCTTATTGAGATCGGTCTGAGCGCGCAACTCACGCCCCTCATCTTGGACTAATTCAACTTGACGTTGGAACACGAGGAACGTGGTGGAGGCTCCGTTGCGGAATCTGCGCTGTTCGCTTGCATAAACTTCCGCCGCGGTTTCGCGCGCCCGGCGTGCAGCGTAAAGGCGGGAGAGCGACGATTCGTACGTTTGCAGAGCGTTTCGAACCTCGAACACGATGCGCTGATCGACGCCCGAGGCTTGAATCTTTGCGATGCGCTCCCCTTCGTGCGCGGCGGCGAGATTCGCCTTAGCCGTGTTGTTGCCGAGCGGAGTCGAAATCACAATGCCCGCCTGATACGTTGGGAACTTTCCAATATTCCCGTAGGCTTGATTGTAGGTTCCGCCGAGATACGCAGGCGGCACTTGGCCGGGTTGACTCGGGTTAAATGAAAACGGCGGCAGCGCATTTCCGGCAAAGCCGTCGCCTTGATAGCTCGCCTGAAGATCGACACCCGGCAGCATCTGATTTTTGGCATAACCGAGATTGACGTCGGCCTGTCGCTGACTCGCGGCAACTTGCTGCAGTTCCGGGCGGTTCTGCATCGCGCGGGAAATGAGCGTCGAGAGCGGCGCGACGCTCGGAATTTGAAGCGCTTGAGACGTCGGGACGAGGTTTGCCTGCCAAATCGGATCGGCGGGATCGTCGACGACGAGGCTTTTGAGTTGATTCTGCAGCAACGAGACGGCCTGCAGCGATGAGAACACGTTGTCTTGGTAAATTGCGACCTGCGTGGAAGACTCGACCGCATCGATGGGTGCGGCAGCACCCTGCTTCGCTAGGCGCACGTTGCTTTGCTGCTGTAAGACCGCTTG
>JBDTFK010000252.1:0-10808 GCA_039937995.1 Vulcanimicrobiaceae bacterium
TCCGATCCCGTTAATCACCAACTGTATAGCGATTGCGGCAACGACGATGCCAACAATTGCCGTGAGCGCTCCGGGCCCGCTGATGATAGGAATCGCGAGCGGAAAGACGGATGGGTCCGGGGACGGCTTTGCAGCTCCCGCACCGTATTTAACTTCAAGCTCTCGCCGTTCTGGGGCTTGAGCGGCGAACGTCATCTTTGGCTCCGATGTGGCTGGATCGAAACTGCGAATGCTTACCGAAAGATCGTCGCCGATGCGCGTGTAGGCGAAGTCCTGGATCAATTGAGGACCGGCGCTCCGGCTCATCGCAGCGACAACTCTTTCATGCATGTTTAGATTGCACCCAATGAAATTTATGCTTGGATTATGGCTTTCTTCTAAAATGAATGTTTTTTGCCGTCGGGCTGCGGACGCCTCGACCGGGAGGCGTAACAAAAAAGGCGAAAGAAAGCCGGGGCGTGGGGCAGCCGCGTACATTTTGAGCGATCTAAATCACACGCAAAAACGCAGAGGTGGGGGAATGGCAGGTCAGCAAAGCGCTTTTACGATTACCGGTATGGACCTGAGCGGTTACATGGTCAAGGATGCGGCTCGAGCGATCGCGTTCTATCGCGACGTACTGGGAATCGAACCGGTAACCGTGTATCCCGACGACCGCGGAGCGGAATACGAACTGCCGGACGGGACAACGTTCGGCTTGTGGGGCGGCGGCGGTCGCGTAATGCCGTTCCAGCCAAGTAACGGAATTCTGTTCGCGGTCGACGATCTCGATGCGGCCGTCGCTGAGGTCAAGAAGCGCGGCATCGCAGTTTTAATGGAAAACGAGACGCCGGTGTGCCGGATGGCGATGATGCATGACACTGAAGGAAACATGGTCACTCTGCACAAGCGCAAGGCCTTGTAAAGCGCGCATTCTTGAGTAAAACCGGGTCAACTCCGAAATATGAATGAAAGGTTGTTGTGCGAGACGTGAGAGTTAGAAGCGTTGCCGCCCTTAGTATCCTACTTCTTGGCGCGGGCTGTTCCGGCGGCGGCGGACCGGCGACTGCCGGCGCGATGATTCCCTCGCCGAGATTTGTACAAAATGCGGTTTCACACGAGGCTGCATCCGTCGTGGGACCTCATGCATCCAACGTCACGGTCGTTATTATGGAAAACCGCGACTACAAACTTGTCGTCGGCAACGCGCAGGCGCCGTTTTTAAACAAGACACTTATCCCGCAAGGAGCGCTGCTCCTCAATAGCCACGCAGTGACGCACCCGAGCCAGCCGAACTATCTTGCGCTGTTTTCCGGTTCGACCCAAGGCATTTCGGACGACAGTTGTCCGCATACGTTTTCCACAAAAAACCTCGGCTCAGAACTCATTGCTGCGGGGAAAACCTTTACCGGCTATTCCGAATCGATGCCGAGCAACGGCTACACGGGATGCGCAACCACTCTCTACGCCCGCAAGCATGCCCCGTGGGTGAATTTCACCAACATTCCGGCATCCGACAACGTCGTGTATCACGGGTTTCCCGCCGTGCCGCCGTCGTTCGCGTGGATCACACCGAATCTCTGCCACGACATGCACGATTGCAGCACTAAGACCGGCGACAATTGGCTGAAGGCGAACCTACCCCCAATTATCGCGTGGAATGCAACCCACAACGGCCTGCTGATCCTGACCTGGGATGAAGCCGATCCCGACAACAACGGGTCGAACCGCATCGCCACCGTATTCGTCGGGCCGATGGTTACGGCGCACGTTTCGCAAAACGAGCGAATAAATCACTACAACGTGACTCACACAATCGAAACGATCTTCGGCCTTGCGTGTATCGCCAAGGACTGCGGAGCCGGCGACGTGACCGGAATCTGGCATTAGATTGAGGGGACCCGTTTTTCAGGGTCTCGGAGAATTCTGTCGGCATGACATGAGCCGAGCGATGAAAAGATAATGCAGAACCCGTTTAGACATCGCGAGAACGCGCCCGTCGGATTGATCACCATTACGGTCATGCTCGGCTTGATCATGGCGATTATCGACACGACGATCGTGAACGTCGCGCTCAACAATATTGCCGGGAACCTGGGCGCTTCGGTGGACGAAGTGTCGTGGGTTGCGACCGGCTATATTCTTGCCAACGTATGCGTCATGCCGCTCAACGGCTGGCTTACGGCATTCCTCGGACGCAAGCGGTTTTACGCTGCATCGCTTGCTATCTTCACGATTGCCTCGTTTTTATGCGGCACCGCGACTTCGATCACGCAACTGATTATCTACCGCGTGATTCAGGGCATCGGCGGGGGAGCGCTGCAGCCCACGGCTCAATCGATCCTCTTTGAAACCTATCCCCCCGCGAAGCGCGGAGCCGCGATGGCGATCTTCGGCCTCGGCGCGATGGTAGGCCCGGCGATCGGGCCCACGCTCGGCGGATATATCGTCGACAACGCCTCGTGGCCCTTGATTTTCTTCATCAACATTCCGATCGGCATTATCGCGTTCATGCTGACCATGGCGGTGATTCCGAATCCGAAGTTTATCGAGAAAGTGAAAGCCGGGATAGATTGGAGCGGGTTGACGCTGCTGGTAAGCGGCCTCGCATCGCTGCAATACGTGCTGGAGCGCGGCGAGCACGACGAGTGGTTCAGCTCATCGACCATCACGATTCTCTCGATCGTCGCGGTCGTCTCGCTCACCGTCTTTATTTACCGAACGGTTCGACAGCGTTTTCCGCTCGTGCAGTTGCGCGTGTTCCGGATTCCATCGTTTGCGATCGGAAATATTATCGGCATCGTGACCGGGTTCGGCCTATTCGGGACGGCGCTCATTTTGCCGCTGTTCTTTCAAACGATTTTAAATTTTACTGCGTACGACACGGGGCTTGCGTTGCTGCCGGGCGCGCTTTCCACGGCCTTGAGCATGTTGATTATCGGGCGGATCAATAACAAAGTCGATCCGCGGATTTCGATAGCCATTGGAATGCTCGTGTTCGGGTATTCGTCGTGGATGCTCGGCGACCTCAACGCGCAAGCGGGATATTGGGACGTGTTTTGGCCGCGGCTCGTTCAGGGTTTCGGGCTAGGGTTCCTATTCGTGCCGCTCTCGACCGTGTCGCTCGGCGACGTGCCGATTCCGGAACTTGCGGGAGCGACCGGTTTGTATACACTCGTGCGGCAGCTGGGTGGAAGTTTCGGCATCGCAATCCTGACCACGCTCTTGACGCATGAAACCGCAATCGCGTGGAGTGTTTTGGCGTCGGGCGTCACGAAATCGCAAGGGTATTCGGTCGCGGTGCTAACATCGATGGTGGCGCAGCAAGCGGCCATGATTTCCTACGACTATCTGTTCCGGATCACCGCGATCGTCTTCTTCCTCTGTACCCCGCTCGTGTTTTTCATTCGCATCAAGCCGCACCCGAGCGGCGCACCCGCCATGGCTATGGCGCCCGAATAGCGAACGAAGTACTCCATGACGAACGCACGTTATCTCTTGCTCGACGTTTTCTCCGACCGGCAATTTTTAGGCAATCAACTTGCCGTCTTCCCCGACTGCACACTCGACGACGCGACAATGCAGCAGGTCGCGCGCGAGCTCAATCTCGCGGAAACGGTATTCCTTACCCGGGGCGGCGACGGCGTAGCGGCTTCGCTTCGAATTTTTACGCCTCGACGCGAACTCCACTTTGCCGGGCATCCCACAATCGGCACGGCGATTGCGATCGTGGAACAATTGCAATGGGTCGCCCCGGACGCGAAAGGCTTCGTTTTGCGCGAAGCCGTGGGCGACATCGCAATTTCGATAGAGCGCGGAGCGATGACGACGGCGTGGATGACGACGCCGGATACGCACTTCGGTTCGATGGTGTCGCGCGATATTGCGGCGGCGATGTTGCGCTTGGAAATCGATTGCGTGCGCGAGGACGTTGCGTCGCAAGTTGCCGGTGCGGGCAGCTCCTTTCTCTTCATCCCGTTAAAAACGAACGCCGACGTCGACCGCGCGGACCTCGACGAGCCTTCGATGCGAAACTACGTCGGCTCGAAGGATATCGCCGGCATCTATCTTTTTGCACAGAACGATGCCGGCGCGTACGCGCGCATGTTCGCGCCGATGTCGGGGATTTCCGAAGATCCCGCGACCGGCGGCGCAACGGGCCCGCTGTATGCACTGCTTGCGAAACACGGCGCGCTTGAAAAACGCGAGCAGTTCGTGAACGAACAGGGCGTGCTTATGGGCCGGCGCTCGGTTCTTCGGGTGCGCTGCGCGTGGGAAGGCCACCGGCTGGCGCGCGTTGATGTCGGAGGCAACGCCGTCATCGTGGGACATGGCGAACTCGTCATAGCGAGCGATTTGTTGAAATGAGCGTGGGCCGACTTGGGCACCACGCGTAGAATTCACCTTGCGACTTCGCTCGTTGTGCGTGACGGGAACGTGTTGCTCGTCGCGTCGCGTTATTCGTCGCACAGGGAACCGCTCTGGAATCTTCCCGGCGGACGCCAACGCGATGGTGAACTGCTCGAGGAAACGGCGCTTCGCGAACTGCACGAGGAAACGGGACTTCGCGGCGAAGTGCGCGATTTTGCATATCTCGCGGAAAGTTACGACGGGGAAAGACATTTTCTCAGCGCCGCATTTTGCGTTGACGACGCGGGCGGCGAGATTCGAATTCCGACGGACGGCGATCACGTTGTCGGTGCGCAGTGGGTTGAGAAAAATGCTCTTGCGGAGCGGCTTACCGTGGCGGTCGTGCGGGAACCCTTACTGCGCTATCTTCGCGAAGGCTGCCGCTATTCGTCTTTCCCGCGCGCCGACGTTTCCGTGCGATGGTTTGACGAAAGCCCGACCTCGGAATGCTGATGCTGCTCGACCGCACGGAATGACGATTCGCATCCGACTCGATTCAAGGTAACGCGGAGGTTCTGGATTCCCACCGAGCTCGTTCGAGGACGAAACCAAGGACGTCTACCGCCTGTCCTTGGACCGTTGCGCCGTGTGGAAGTACGCCGTCGCTCTCGAACCCCACGCGGTGCAGGACGACGCGCGACGCGCTGTTTTCGGGGACGCAATACGCGCGAACGCGCCGCAGATGAAGGACGGCGAATGCCTCCGCGATGAGGGCGCCGATGGCTTCACTTGCGATGCCGCGATTGCGGTACGCCGACACGACGCTGTATCCGACTTCTGCCGAAGCGGCCGAACGTTCTCCGATTCGCAACGATGCAAATCCCGCCGGCTCGGAAACGCCTTCGAGGTAGATTAACCATTCGAAACGACCGTAGACACCGGGTGCGAGCTCGCTCGGACGCGCAGCGACCGTGCGAATGAATTGCGCGACCTCGACGTCGGGCAAGTCCTGATACGTTCGCAAATCGGCCTGTTGGTAGAGCTTCCACACCACCCCGGCGTTTTCACGAGCGACGGGGACCAGGCGCAAACGCTCCGTTGTTATTTTGCGCATCGACTCTTGTTCCCGGCGCGACCGGGCGTGATCGTTACGCGCGAGGGAGGGACGACATGGATATTGCTGCTGCCTACCGGTCTACGCGACCGGCTATGGTTGATTTTTCTGGAACCGTTACGACCGAGCCATCCTATTTTTTCGGCGCGCACACGCGATGCGAACACGAGGAGTTCGGTGTTTCGACGCAAGCCGGACCGCTCGATGTCATCGACAACATTGCGCTGGCGCCGAGCGTCCCCGTGCATGCGGGCGATCGTATCGACGTCCGCGGGGAGATGGTTCACGACCGGGGCAAGCCGCCGATCGTTCATTGGACGCATCACGACCCCGATCACGAACACCCCGACGGCTTCATTCGCCTCCAGGGGAAGGTGTATGCATAGTGCGCTTGAGCGCGAGCAGTTCGGGTATCGTAACGAAGCGATACCCGTCGCGCTTGAGGCGGTCGATGATGAGCTTGGTTGCGGCGATGTCGGAGCTGCGGTCGCAGACATGCGGGTTCACGTGCGCGCGATTGCAAAGCACGCCGCGATTGCCGTCGTGAAGCACGACGATCGAGCCGTCGCGCACGTGCGACACGATGCGCGCCGCGATTACGCTCGCCGGAGGATATTCCCAGTCGTTCGCAAGCGGCACCGACCACATAACGGGTGTGTAACCCAACCGCCGCGCTTCGTTGAGCACGAGCCAATCGCGCGACCCGTACGGGGGGCGCATGATATGCGTGTGCGTTCCCGTTGCGGCATAGATCGCGGCGTCGGTCCGCCTGAGATTATCGCGGAGTTGCGAAGGGGTCATCACGATTAGGTGATCGTGCTCGAAGCTGTGGTTCCCGATCGCGTTTCCCTCGCGCAGTTCGCGCGCGACGATTGCCGGATAGGCATTGACGGCGCGGCCCACGACGAAGAACGTCGCATGCACGCGCTCTTTTGCGAGCACGTTGAGAATGGCGGTGGTATACGGCGGGTTGGGACCGTCGTCATAGGTCAGCGCGACAACGCGTTGATTCGAAGGGCCGCTCACAACGGTGTTGCCGAACATTTGATTGCTCGGATTCTCGCTGATCTCGTAAGCCCAAAACACGAGCAGACCGGCAAGCGCCACGAGCAACACATAGCGGAACGCAAAACGCGCCGTGGTCGGCATGTTTATTTTTTACCGAACGCCGACGCGCGCGCCGCCTCGACACGCGCCCGGAATTGCGGAGGGCCGAATTTGCGAAATTCGCTAACGATTTGTGCGTAGCGCGGATCGGCAAGCGCGGTGCTCTTCATCTTCAGTAAGTCCCTGGGATCGTTTTTTGAAAGGTCGATCTGAAATTGGCGGCCCGCCGTCGTTGCGAGATAGTGCGGATCGGTAAAGGTGACCGTCCGCGTGCCTTGCTTGTAATCCGCAAGCTGTTTGACGTAAATCGTGTAGTGCACGGCGGTATTGCCGAGCGGCGGCTTATTGACGATTTGCCACACGCCGAGTTGATCGACCTTGCCGTAAAAGTAACTCACGTCGTACATGGCACGCGACGGCGCGGTGATCGTAATTTGCTTGCCCGCGTACGTACGGATTCGGTAGTCGTAGGTGGATACGCCCTCGACGTCCTGCATCCGGTATTCTTCCTCGTAGACCGGCGGCTTGTCGTACCCGATCAAGAGGCGGACGTAGATTCGACTCGGGGCCGATCTCGCGTGCGAGATGGAAGAGAGATGCGAAAACTCGTTGCGGCCATGGTAAACGAACCAGCCGAGAACGAGCATGATCGCGGCAAAGATGACGATAAACGGGGCGACGGAGCGGCGCATGACGGGCGTGCTTACGAAGACGCCGCAGAGGCTTCCTGGTCGAGAACGTCGTTAACCAGGCGATCGGCGAGCGCGTTGTCCTTGCGCCGGACATGCCTGATATCGACGCGATCGAACTGCGCGAGTATGGCGCGGGCCCGGCGGTACAGGGGCTGCAAATCGGCATGCTTTACGCGGTATTCACCGCGCATTTGTTTGACCACGAGCTCGGAATCCAGGCGCACCGCGAGGCGCCGGATACCGCGCTCGGCGGCTCGTTCGAGCCCGATGCAGAGCGCCGTCCACTCGGCGACGTTGTTGGTCGCGCGCCCGAGAAAGAGGCCGACCTCGTCGAGGAATTGACCCTGCGGGTCCACCAGTACGGCGCCGCTTGCGGCCGGTCCGGGGTTACCGCGGGAACCGCCGTCGGCGAAGAGGGTTGCCTCGTCGGGCAGATGTTCGAAGAGCGTGGCCATGCGAGGACGCTCTTCCCCGGAGGCGGCGGCTTCTCTTCTCCGGTACGAAAGCGCGGCTATTTGGTATAGTGGGTCTATGCGTAAATTATTGCCTTCCTCCGCCGCGGTCTTCGCCGCGGTCCTTGCCTTCGGACTCCCGCAGCTTGCACTTGCGGCCCACGTGTTTTACGGCATTACCGTACACGTGTCAACCAACAGCATCAAGGTCCACGACCCGAAGGCAAATCAAACCCTGAGTTTTGAGTTGATCCCGAAGTTCGATCAAGTGTTTTCGGGCGACGGGAAAACGACATACCAAATGAAAAGCGTGAAGCCGGGACAATACGTCGGAATCATTTACGACCAAAAGCTTCTGGGCGTGAGACATGCAGATAAGATCTATCTGCTCAACAACGCGAACGAGCGAATCGGCAAACAGTGAACTCCCCCGCGGTGCTGCCCTTCAGAGATTCCTCATACATCCTTGCGATATTGGCGGCGGTGGGAGCGCGGCGTATTTCAACGCGCTCCATCGCGCCGAATTCGAACGCGGTAAGTACAGCTACGCTTGCGAATTCGGCGCTTTTTTCTCGGCCGCTACGCCACGGGTTCCTACGATGAGATCATGCGGCAGATAGCCGAGCTTTTGTTTGGTCGGTTCCGGAGCGCCCTTGCGGGATTCCGCACGGAGTTGCATTTCCGTCGTCGTCATCCCGATGCCGTTATTGGCCGCGGCGTTCTTCTTCTTGGTGCCGACCGCATAACCGCCGGTAAGCGAGTGTTTTTTGACCACCGGGCGTACCTCAATACCGGCACCCTAAACGGCCGTCGAGGACACATCACGATGGGCGATAACGTCGAGATCGGTCCGCATTCCGTGTTGTGGGGCGCCGGGGGAATAACGATCGGAAGCAACGTGCATATCGGAGCGAACGTGAATATTACGGCGCACGAAGCGCGCCAAGTCGATCCGAACCGAACCGACGCGATGGCGGATCTCGAGTTTGATTTCGCCCCTGTGGTGATCGAGGATCACGTGCTCATTTGCTCGGGGGCGCAAATCGTGCCCGGCGTTCGCATCGGTCATCACGCGATGATCGGCGGGGGGGCCGTGGTGGTAGGCGATATTCCGCCATTCGCGCTCGCCGTCGGCTCACCGGCGCGGCCGATTCGCTACACGAACGCACCGGCGGTGCAGGCTGTCCGCTCGCTACCTCCACGAGAGGTTACGTGATTCCCGACGTTGGGTGAGGGTTCATCGGGGCCGTCTGCTTTAGTATGAATGGGCGGATGAGTTGCGCGATGAGGAGCAACCATGCGACGACTGCCACATCCGGTCCGAGCGGCGTGTACGGCGTGACAATGTAGCATATTCCTGCCGAGAGCCAGGCGAGGAGTACGGCATAACCGAGGCGCGATTCGTTCATTTTTGCTAGCGCCGGGACGCTTCTTGGGCCGTCGCGTTTTGCACGGTGAATCCACCAGATGAACGGCACGATTCGTTGAAGGTACCCAACGACCGCGGTTCCGACAAAGAACCATACGGCGATGAGGACCGCGTGAAATCCGTCGTGGAACGCATAGCATAACGTGGCGGCAATTCCGCCTGCGGCGCTTGCGATCGCGTAGGCGAACGTTTCGCGCTGGTACGCGGGGCTTCTCGCGCGCCCGATCGACGCGAGATCGATACCGAAGGCGGCGCCGGTCGCGACCAAGAGCCACGCACCGTTCTGCACGAGCATTGTAACCAGCGACGCAATGCCGATTGCGAGCGCCCAGGGAACCGCGTGGCCTTCCCGGTCGACGCGCTCGAACATGCGCAGCATACGAAACGACATCGCGACAATGAGTGTCCCGAAAAAGCCGGCGAGACCGAGTACGGCATGGATATTTGCGAAGCGAACGACGTCTTCGCCGCGTGAAAGCCGTAGCGCCATCCACGTTCCGGCGCCGATCGTCGCGAAGAGCCACACAAATGCAACTCCGGCGCCGCGCGCCGGGGCCGGAGGCTTGCCGTAGCGCGCGGTATCGATGAGAATTGCGGTTTCGAGCAACATTCCGAGGCCGTGAAACGCGCCGCCGTACGCGACGTAGGCGAAGTTTGCGACGGTAAACCCGAAGACCAAGAGCACCGTTCCGGTTGCGGCCATCGCGAGATGGACGAACGGTAGGCTCGTATGGCGCAACGTCGTCATCGAAACGACGGGCACGAATTGGTAGAGCAAACCCATTGCGGTGGTTAGAAATACGCCCACGGCCATTGCGTGGAGGAGCGCGAGCGGCGGCGGCAGCGCCACCGCACACCACAAAAACGAAAGCAGCATCGTGGTCAATGCGACGGCGACGAATGCGAGCGCGATTTGGGGTGGAGGGGCGGAGGCCTGGCGCCGGTACGTGCTCACCGCCGCAAGTCAAGCACCGCGGTCGTCGCTTCGTGGACGTGCCGGTGCTAGGCTAGAGCCATGCCAGAAGTCGTCGTGACGCGAAACGTGCATTGCCCGTTCTCTTCCGCGATTCCGCTTGTTGAGGCCTTCCACAGGGATGCGAGGCATCGCGTCGGGCCGCACCCTATTTTCGAGAGCGATGTCGAGTGCGAGGTGGCCACGACGCGCGATTACACGGACAGCACGCGCCTTCACGACGCGCTCGTGCTCCAGTGGCGAGCGCATCGCTGGTTTCCACTGCCGCGCCTTCGCGGGTTCATCACGGTTCGTCCAAACGGCGCTATGACCGAAATTCGGATACGCGGGACGTATCTGCCGCCTCTTGGAGCGGTTGGAAGAGTTTTTGACGCGATTTTTGGTACGTTTATCGCGCGGCTCACGCTGGAGCGGTTCATGAACGCGTTGGCCGCGTACATCGATTCACACTACGGTGCGAAGCGCATGCCGCACGTTTAGACGCACCGCAATCATGTTTGCGGGCATCGCGAGCCACGCGCAGAACCCGCAGAGCGCGCCCGCCAGCACGAAGCCCGCCGCACCCGAGGACGCGCCGTAAACGCACAGCGCGAGCGCGAGTTGCATACCGGCAAACGCTATCCACGACAAACGCGCATCGAGCAGGTCGGCCGGGCGCGTTTCGTTTTCTTCGCCGAGCAAAACGGTTGCCATCAGTCGCACGCCGATGTGG
>JBDTFK010000253.1:0-9118 GCA_039937995.1 Vulcanimicrobiaceae bacterium
CGTTCCGTAGCGCGACGAGACGTATCCGACCGTCTGCGCGAGGGACTCGCCTAAGGGATAGATGCGCTTTTTCCCGCTGGTTGCGGCGAGGACCGTTCCATCGCTTGCGAGGATTCGCCCGCGTCGCGCGTCGAGCAATGCGTGTCGCGGATTGTTAGCTTTTGAGGCGATAACCGGACCCGCAACGAACGAAACCCACGTTTGCCGGATAGCGAGTACGAGGAAGAGGACGACGAAAAGCCCGCTAAGGCGCGCGATAGCGCGATTCGTCACTTAACCCGCGGGTTCGCGTAGGACGGTAAAGCCGCCGTCGGCACTACGAACGGCCATGTGTGGTCTGCCGGGATCGGATTCGAGCAGCAAGTTAATCATGCGTTGCGTGACGCTTTCTTCGATCTCGTTCGTCGCAAGGACGACGTCAACACGCATCTCCGCAAGGACCGGCGGCGCGACGTACGCGCACGACGGCAACGTTTCGAAGTACCGATCTTCGTATGGCCCGTTGCGCCAGGGTCCGCGCTTTCCGAAGACCTGCGCGTGATAGTCCCAGGCGCAAAGTTGCTTATCTTTCCAGACAAAATCGTCGCGAACGCACAAGCGCCGGCACGCCGCGCACTGCACGATGGTGGCGGGAGGCTGCGCAAGACCGTCGGCGATCTCCTCAGGAACGTCTTCGATATTCAAGACCGTATCGTCGGTAAGAGCTTCGGGTAACTCCGCATGCCATTGCACTCGAGCGAGAAGTTCGATGTCGCGCACCGGTGCCACGAACGCGTGCTCGTCTTCGGGCGCAAATGTGCGGTCCACCCAGTCGGGCAGATTAGCGAGCGCGACGCCCACGTTTTGCCAGCTATCGCCGATTGCGACCCCGATGGGTGTCCACGCGAGCGACACGAGCCGCGCGGTAATTATGCCGTTGTCGCTGCGAAAGCTGTTGACGAATCCGAGTCCGCTGCCGCTTCCGCCTAAGACGAAAACGCGCGGCGTCTCGCTGCGCCCTAGCGCGCCGTCGCCACTTGCATCGTCCGATACTCTTGCAGACTCCGCGGCGGCCCCGCCGTGCTTGCGAGAGCCTCCGCGAGCGCCCGAGTCGTATCCAAACTGGTTAAACACGCAATACTCGCTTCTACCGCCGCCCGGCGAATCTTGTAGTTATCGGTGATTTCGCGGGGACCCTTGGCATCGTTGATAACGAGATCGACCTTGCGCTCGTGGATCAGGTCGAGCACGTGCGGGGAGCCGTCGGAAATCTTATTGACGCCCTCGCACGGGATTCCGGCAGCCTCGAGAACCGCGCGGGTCCCGGGTGTCGCCACGAGCGTGTGTCCCATCTCGGCGTAACGCCGCAAAATCTCGACAGATTCGCCCTTCTCTTCATCGGCGATCGACACGAGGATGCGTCCACCGCTTCCCGGCAAACGTATTCCCGCGCCGATGAATCCCTTGCGCAACGCACCGGCAAACGTCGTGTCGATCCCGAGGACCTCTCCGGTAGACTTCATTTCCGGACCCAGAATCGTTTCCACGCCGCGCATTTTTGAAAACGAAAACACTGGAACTTTTACGACGACGTACGGCGTTCGCGGATGCAACCCGGTTCCGTATTCCATGTCGCGCAATTTTTCGCCCAGAGCGATTCGCGTCGCGGCAGCGACGATGTTGACGCCCGTGGCCTTCTGAATGATCGGAACCGTGCGACTCGCGCGCGGATTCGCTTCGATGATGTAGAGCCGGCCTTCGTGGACGACGAACTGAATATTGATCAACCCGCGCACGCGCAACTCTTGGGCGATCGCCGTCGTGACGCTAACGATGCGCTCCGTCATCGCGTCGTCGATCGTTTGCGTGGGATAGACGCCGATCGAATCACCCGAATGAATGCCGGCGCGCTCGATGTGTTCGAAGATTCCCGGAATGAGAATATCGTCGCCGTCGAATACCGCGTCCACTTCGACTTCCAGCCCGCGCAAATATTTATCGACCAGCAGCGGCGCGTCGGGTTGAATCGGGGGCGCCGACTCAACGTACGATGCGAGTTGGCCTTCGTTGTAGATGATTTCCATGCCGCGTCCGCCGAGCACGAACGACGGGCGAGCGAGCACGGGAAATCCGAGTTCGCGCGCGAAGGCGCGCGCTTCGCGAAACGTGGTTGCCGCCTTTCCCTCGGGGCGGGCGACGCCCAAACGCTGCAACGCGGCGTCGAATTGCGCGCGATCTTCCGCCATGTCCAGGCTCGCGCGATCGCTTCCGACAATCGGTACGCCGCGCCGGCTCAGCTCCGCTGCCAGATTGATCGCGGTTTGTCCGCCGAACGCGAGCATGACGCCCCGCGCGTTTGTCGCGCGGTACGCGGCCTCGACTTCGTCGGGGCCGGGCGGCTCGAAAACGAGCGCGTCGGAAATATCAAAGTCGGTCGAGATTGTTTCGGGATTGTTGTTGACGACGACCGGCGACATGCCGGCGGCTTTTAACGCCCAAGCCGCATGTACGCAGCTATAGTCGAATTCGATGCCTTGCCCGATGCGAATCGGGCCGCTGCCGACAACGACGACGGCTTCGCGCGGCGTAGGGCGCATCTCATTCATCTCGCCGCGCGAAAGATAGTAGTACGGGGACTTGGCGGGGAACTCCGCAGCCGCGGTATCAACCATGCGAAATGCCGCCGGACCGGACGCGGTTGCGGTCGCGCTCGAGTAGCCGCTTTCGAGCGCTTCGTCGATGTCGGCTGGCGCCGGGCCCGAGCGTAGCCGTTCCTCGAGCGCGACGAGGGCGGCGAATTCGTAGAGCCAGAAAGTGTCGATCGTGGAGATGGCCGCGATGCCTTCGATGCCGTAATTGCGGCGAAGTAACTCACAGACCGCAAAGAGCCGCTCGTGCGTCGGTTTCGTCGCGATCTCTTCGAGTTCGCCCGTCGTCCATTCGAAATAGTCGCCGGTGAGCGTCTCGCGCTTGAGGTCGAGACCGCGAATGGCCTTGAGCAAAGCGGCGCGGAACGTGCGCCCGATACCCATCGCTTCTCCGGTGGATTTCATCTGCGTACCGAGCAGCGTGTCGGCGAGCGGGAACTTATCGAACGGCCAGCGCGGAATCTTCACGACCACGTAATCCAGAGTCGGCTCGTACGCGGCCTTGGTCACGCCGGTTACGGGATTCGAGATTTCGTCGAGCGTTTGACCGAGTGCGATACGCGTAGATATTTTTGCAATCGGATAGCCGGTTGCTTTCGATGCGAGCGCCGAACTGCGCGACACCCGCGGGTTGACTTCGATGATTGCGTATTCGTTGCGGTCGGGATGCAACGCGAACTGAATGTTGCATCCGCCTTGAACCTTGAGTGCGCGAATGACGTTGAGCGACGACGTTCGCAACATTTGGTAGTCGAGGTCGGAGAGCGTCTGCGAAGGTGCCACGACGATGGAGTCGCCGGTATGCACCCCGACGGGATCGACGTTCTCCATGTTGCAAACGATGATGCAGTTATCCGCACCGTCGCGCAGCACTTCGTACTCGATCTCTTTCCACCCGAGCAGCGACGTTTCGAGTAATACCTGATGGATGAGCGATGCGTTTAGGCCCGCATCGAGTCGTTCGCGCAGCTCTTCTTCCGTGTAAACGATGCCGCCGCCGGTGCCGCCCAACGTATATGCCGGGCGCACGACGAGCGGATAGCCGATGCGAGCGGCAAAAACGACGCCCGCCTCCACCTCGGTAACGATGACGCTCTCCGCGACGGGTTCGCCGATCTCAAGCATTTTTTCTTTGAAACGTTCGCGATCTTCGGCGAGCTTAATCGTATCGACGGGCGTGCCGAGCAATTCGACGCCGTATCGCGCAAGCACGCCCGCGTCGTCGAGTTCGACCGCAAGATTGAGTCCCGTCTGTCCGCCGAGCGTGGGCAGGAGCGCGTCCGGGCGTTCGCGCGCAATGATTTGTTCGACCGAAGCAACCGTGAGCGGCTCGAGATAGACCGCGTCGGCGACTTCGGGATCGGTCATAATGGTCGCGGGATTGGAATTGACGAGGACGACCCGGTGGCCTTCTTCTCGTAAAGCGCGGCACGCTTGCACGCCCGCGTAATCGAATTCGGCAGCCTGACCGATGATGATCGGTCCGGAGCCGATGACCATGATGTTGCGCCGGGCCATGTTTCGGAGAGTTGATTAGCCGCGACCGCCCGGAGTCCTGGACGAGATATGCTTCGGCTCGGGTCTCGAATTGTCGTCGTCCAGCTACAATCGTTGCTCGCATTGTTTGTTTTTAGATGGCGAGTACCATTAGCGAAGGGCTTACGACGGCAATTCAGGCACTCTTTCGCAGAGCGAAGACGGCGCTGACGCACGTGCCGTGGCGTTGGAAGGTTTGGACGCTTACGCGTTTTGAGTACTGCGAGATAAGGTAGAGTCCGCGTCCGCCCTCGGCGAGCGAATCGCGCGGGAGTTGCGGGCGGTATTCAAAGCCGTTGCCCCGGTCGTAAACGTGGATTTGCGCGAATCCATCGATGCACCGGACTTGAATGTCGACGGGGCCATCCGCATGCCGGATCACGTTGCCGACCAGTTCGGTGAAGATCAGCGCGGCGGTGAAACGGTCGAAGCTTTCGGCTCCGCATTCCAGCGCCAACGCTCCCAGAAACTCAGCGCGCTTTGCGAGCGCACTCTCTGCCTTTTCGGCGTGTAACTGCCACACGTACCTTCATCTACCCGCATTTCGGGGGGGTCGAATCTTTCTTGGGTCAAGTTAATGCCCGTCGGCATGCCCCGACTTGCGCAATTCTTGCGCGAACTCGGGGTTTTCGGCGTCGTCTTCTTGGGAGTTAATACCCGGGTCGGACTCGTCGTCGTGGGTGTCCGGCTCGCGGAGGGACGGGTTGATGCCTTCGTTGGTGGTCAGGTCGTCCTGGAAGATTTCGCCGTCGCGGTCGCGCCGTGGTTTTTCCATACCGCTCATTTCCCAGTTATTACGGTTGTAAACGTCGGATGACCCAGCGTCCGCCGGTTCGCACGTACTCCAGGCGATCGTGAAGCCGGCTCGGTCTCCCCTGCCAGAACTCGATCCGAACCGGCTCGATCAGGTAACCGCCCCAGGAATGCGGGCGAGGTACGTCTTCGCCTTCGAACCGCTCGCCGAAATGCCGCATCCGCTCCTCAAGAGCTTCCCGCCCCTCGAGCGGTTGGCTTTGCTCCGATGCCCACGCGGAGAGCCGGTGGTCGCGTGGGCGCGACGCAAAGTACGCATCAGATTCATCCTCGGGTAATTGCGACGCGGACCCCTCGACGCGAACTTGCCGTTCGAGCGCGGGCCAATAGAACGTCCCGGCGATCCGCGGGTTGCGTTCGAGTTCTTGCCCCTTCCGGCTGAAATAGGACGAGTAAAACACGAGCCCGCGCTCGTCGAGTCCGCGCAGCAAAACGATGCGGGCGGACGGTGCGCCATCGCCGCTTACCGTCGCGACGCACATCGCGTTCGCCTCGACCGCCGAATCTCGAGCGGCGTGCGCCTGCGCGAGCCAGTGCCGCAATTGCACGATTGGATCGGGATCGACCGACGATTCGTCGAGTTCGCCTCGCTCGTAGGACTTGCGGCCGGATTGCAGATTCACGGGTATCTCCCAAGGGCGAGTCCGCTCAACATGCAGCAGAACAGAACGCAGAACCCTGCGATGATAAACCCGGAGCCGGCGGCAACGCGCCGGCGCTCGAACGACGTTACGCGACCCAAGTGCGAGAGCGCGTCGCGAAGCTGCGTTGCGTTCTCCGCTCGGGCGTACGCGCCGCCGCTGGCCTGCGCGTACGCGCGCAGGGCATCGTCGTCGATCGTTGCCTGCTCACCCGTGCCCGGAATGACGTCGCCGTTGTTGGTTCCAATGCCGACCGTATACACCGGAATGTGATGCGCGCCGAGATAGGTGGCGAGCTCCTGGGGGTCGACCCCTGCGTTGTTCACGCCGTCAGTAATGAGGATCACCACCCGGTGTCCGCGCGGCGAAAAATGTTGTGCCGCCAACTGTAGCGCGTCGCCTATTGCCGTTGCGCCGTTCGGCGCGGGAATATCGTCGAGCGCGGCGCGGGCGGCGTTACGATCGGGGCTCAACGGCGCGACGATCGCCGCCGACGATGAAAACGCGATCACGCCGATTTTCGTACCTTCGGGTGCGGCATCCATGAACGCGCGCGCGGCGGCCTTCGCGGCCTCCGCTCGCGTCGGGGCCACATCGGTAGACTGCATCGAGCCCGAGGTGTCGATGCAAATAAATGTCTCGCCGTCGCGCGCGGGCACCGGAAGAAGCAACTGTGGTCCGGCGATTCCTATCGCTGCAAGAAAGAGCGCCGCGATTGCGGCGCCGCGCAGAAGTCCGGGAATCCACGCGCGTGGACGGACTTCGCTCTCAAAAAACGCCAAATCGGAATACGCGAGATCGTTTGCGCTTTTGCGCGTTTCCGCTCGAACGTACAAGAACGCGAAGAGCGCGACGGCCGCAATTCCGGCGACGAACCACAGCGGACGATCGAGCGTCATCGCGCCCGCTCCGAATGCACGCCGAATGCTTCGAAGAGCGATGGGCCGCCAGATCCCTCGTGCAAGATGCCGGTACGCCATCCGGCGCGCGCGAGGCGCGCCAGCATCGCGTCTTCACGCCTGCGAACGGCAAGCGCAAAGCGTTCGCGCTCGCGCCGTCCGATGAACGCCCGCAACGCTCCCCCTTCCGCGCCGCGCAGCCGCACCATCCCGCCGAGCGGAAGACCGTCGAACCACGGATCGCGGGCGACGAGCGCGGTGCAATCGTAGCGCGCGCCCAGGCGCATCAATAGGGCGGTGTCATCTTCGTCGAGGTCGTGCCAGTCGCTAATGGCCAGGAGCGCGGTGCCGCGTTGCAATGCGGCTTGCGCGGTTTCAAGCGCGGCGCGCAGATCGAACGGCGCGGTCTCGACCGGTTCGTAAAACGAAATATCGCCCGCGCCGACGCGCACGCAGCGGTCGCCGCTCGCCGCTACGCGGAACCAAATGTCGGCCGCATCCCGCGCCGCGCGCAGAAGCGGCTCGTGCCGGCCGACGCGCATCGACGGCGAGTCGTCGACGAGCGCCGCGAGGGTCAGCGCCACATCTTCGAGCACGACGCGCGTTTGGAGGTCGCCGGCGCGCGCGGTCGCGGCCCAATCGATCCGACGCACGTCGTCGCCGGGGACGTAGGCGCGAAGCTCGACAAACTCGTAGCCGTCGCCGCGATACGTTGTCGGTGAACCCGCCCCGAAGCGATGAGGGCGTCGGCGTCCCCGCAAGAGTGCGTCGCGAAGCGTCATGGCACGGGAACGGCTGCAATCAACCGGTCGATGATGACCGCCGGACCGATTCGCTCGGTCGCAACGCGGAAATTAAAACCGATTCGGTGTCGCAATGCGAGCGGAGCCACGGCGCGAACGTCGTCGGGAAGGGCGTAGTCCGATCCGTTGAGCAGCGCCTTCGCGCGCGCCAAATTGGCGATCGCGAGGGTCGCCCGTGGGCTCGCACCGTAGTCGATATAGGTTCGCTCGAGTTCGCGCGTCACGGCGACGAGTTCGACGATATATCGTTGCAGTTTTTCATCGAGATGAACGCGGTGGACCTCCGAGCGCCAAGCCCGCACGTCGTCGAGCGTCGCGATCGCATGCAGCGGCTGCGTGTCGGCAAGCGCGAAGCGTTGCAAAATCGAGAGCTCCTCATCGCGCGACGGATACCCGACGTCGATCTTTACGAGAAAGCGGTCCATCTGTGCGACGGGAAGGGCGTAGGTGCCTTCAGAGTCGAGCGGGTTCATCGTCGCCATTACGATGAACGGATCGGGCAATGTGTGGCTCTGCGGGCCGATCGTCACTTGCCGTTCCTGCATCGCTTCGAGTAACGCAGACTGCACTTTTGCCGGCGCGCGGTTAATTTCATCGGCGAGCACGACGTTTGCAAAGATCGGACCGAGTACGGTGCTGAAATTCGTTTCGCGCTGATCGAAGACGCGCGTACCGACGATATCGCTCGGAAGTAAGTCCGGCGTAAACTGAATGCGTTTGAACGCGCCGTCGAGCGCGGCTGCAAGCGAGCGGCACGCGAGCGTTTTTGCCAAGCCCGGGGGTCCCTCGAGGAGCACGTGACCGTTTGCGAGCAACGCGAGCAAAAGGCCGTCGAGTACGCCGTGTTGCCCGACGATCGTGCGACCGAGCGCGGTTGCTAAATCTTGCGGTCGGGTTCCCGTCATATCGTTGCGTGCTCCAAAGAATGAATTGCGGCGTCGATCGCTGCGGGCAAGTCGGAGTCGTACGTAAACGCGGCGCGCTCCAACGTCACAAGAGCGTCGCGCATCCGCGCGTCGTACGCGCTCGGACGGCGCAGGACGTCGGCGAGCGTTTCCGTATCGGTCGCGCCAACCAGATGCCGCGCGAGCGACCGCACGGCAAGGGCGGCACCGCGAGTGCGTTCCGCCCGCAGCGTGAGGAGCCCGTCGTGCAGCACGTCGCGTGGATTTCTCTCGACGGGCGCAAAAACGGGCTCGAGCGCCGGCGGGTTAACGAGCGCAACGCGAGGCCGGCGCCGCGCGAGCGTTACGACGATAAAAATTGCCGCTGCGATTCCCAGCAGGAGCACGATAGCGTTAAATATCGTGCGCGCGAAGCCGGCCGCGCTCGCGCCGGCTCCCCGCAGAGGTTCGAGCGCTCCGCCGGTGACGCGCACCGTAAGATCGTTCGAAAAATAGCGCTTGCTCCGGTTGTCGCGCGGATCGATCGCGTCGATCGTTGCCGGCGAAACGTGAATGTCACCGGCGTGATGCGAGACGACCCCGATGACCTCACGATACGTCGTGCCGTTGCGATCGCTCGTGACGTGCCTTTCGTCCCCAAGCAGCTCCAACTCCGCGAGGATCGGTAGGTCGAGGTTCGCAAGCGAGCTCACGCGCTCGCGCACGCGCACGACGACGATTAAGTGAAACGGCTCTTCGAGTCTCGGAGTCGCGGTATCGGCGGAAAGCGTAAACCCGCGAACCGTCAGGTGCTGCAGCGTCTGCCCGCAAACCGGCGCCGCGAACGCCGCAAAAGCCATCGACACGGCGATTGACGCTCGTACGAATGGGTGGCCTAGCAACGCGCCAGCCATT
>JBDTFK010000254.1:0-18765 GCA_039937995.1 Vulcanimicrobiaceae bacterium
GCGACGACGCCTTTATCGGCGGTGCTTCGAATCAGGCGCCCAAAACCTTGTTTCAACCGGACGATAGCTGCGGGTATCATGTAATTCTCGAAACCATCTTCACCGCGCGATTCCAAAGCGCGGATACGAGCCGCGACGAGCGGGTCGGTCGGCGACGGGAACGGTAGCCTGTCGATGATAACACATGAAAGCGCTTCGCCGGAAACGTCGATACCCTCCCAAAACGTGCCCGTCGCGAAGAGTACGGCATTGGGCGTCGAGCGGAACCACTGCAGCAAATTCGCGCGCGGCAATTCGCCCTGGAGCTTGATCGGGAACGGCACGCGTTCGCGCACGAGGCCATAGACTTCGCGCAGGCGCGCGTACGAGGTAAAGAGCACGAACGCCCGTCCGCGCGAGCGATCGAGGCATTCTTCGACAATCGGTGCGGCGCGTTTCGAAAATTCGAGCGATTTTGGATTTAAGTGCGGCGGTGCGATAAACAGGCGCGCTTGTTTGGAGTAGTCGAAGGGAGACGGCGCCACGAGTTCTTGCGCGTCCTCGATTCCGAGCGAGCGCTTGAGGAACGTAAACGAAGCGTCGGCCGCCGAGATCGTTGCGCTCGTGAGAACGACGCTTTGCGTTCGCGCAAAGAGCGTTGCCCGCAGAAACTCGGCAACGTCGTAGGGCGCGCTGTTAACCTCGTAGCGCCCGTCGGCGTCGCTGCGTTCCACCCATGCAATTGCCTCGTCGGCGGGAGCTTGGGCACGGTCGATCGCCGCCTCGTGCGCGAGGATACCGCGCATCGCGAGGTCGCGGCGGCGTTCGGCCTCCGCATCGTTCTCCGGCTTTTTTTTCAAGGCCGAATGCCAGTTGGCGAAGAGCCAATTCTCTAATCCGTAAAGCGTCGAGCGCAACCCCTCGAGCGCGGGTCCCGCGTCGTCGTTGGCGGACAGCGGGTAACGCTCGCCCGGGACCCCGGCAAGCGCCGATTCAAGCCCGCGCATTCCCGCGTCGATTTCGACCTCGAATTTACCGGGGACGCTGTAGGTGCGGTGAAGCTTGCGCATCATGCGTCCGAGCGTAGAGCGCGATAGCGTCGCCGTCAAAGCGTCCGTGGCCCAACGCTCGCACTGATGCGCTTCGTCGAGAATGGCGACGTCGTAGGGTGGTAAAAGGCCGCCGCCCATCGCAAGATCGAGGAAGAATAGCGCGTGATTTACCACGACGATATCCGCGAACTTCGCCTCGTCCCGCTTCTTGAAAAAGAAACACTCGCGGTACCGCTCGCAGAATTCGCCCACGCAGTCGTCGGCATCGGCATCGAGCGATTCCCACTCGTCGCTCCGTGGAAGAAACGGCAACTCGGCGCGATCGCCGGTAGCCGTGGCGGCCGCCCAGGCCCACATATCCTGCATCGAGCGTGACTGCGGTATCAGCCGTTCCGCGCGGGCGCGCTCGTATTTTTGCTTGCAGAGATAGTGATTGCGACCTTTGAGCAACGTTACGCGCACCGGCACGCCGAGCGCGCGCTCAACAAGCGGAATATCCTTGAGCACGAGTTGTTCTGGAAGTGCGATCGTGCCGGTCGAAAGCAAGACTTTCTTGCCGCTGCGAACGGCGGGAACGAGGTACGCAAGCGATTTTCCGACACCGGTGCCGGCTTCGACGATCGTGTGCATGCCTTCCAAAATTCCGCGCTCAACTAATTGCGCCATCTGCACTTGGCCCGGGCGCGCCTCGAAACCGGGCAAAGCACGTGCGAGCGGACCGCCTGAAACGAACACGCTCTCTATTGTCGAGGATGTCATTGCTGCAGGTGAGTGGGCGGAGCCTGATATTCCGTTTCATATTGGTTGCCCGTCGCATCGACGACGACCGGCGCGACGCGCCGGGGCGGGAAAAAGATGGCGAACGCAATCAAAAACCCCGCGAACAACCCTGCAATGTGCGCCGATTTTGAAATCCCCGAAATTGTGAACGTCATGACGAGGTTGATGACGAGGATGCCGATATTGTCGCGAATTAGTTGCATGCCGGGTTTGCCGAGTTTGAAGCCGATTGCAAAAAGTGCGCCGAAGAGCCCAAAGATGGCGCCGCTTGCCCCAAGCGTCGGCGTCATCGCCGGACTGAAGTAAATAACGCCAAGCCCGGAGGCGACAAGCGAAAACGAGTAAATGAGCGCCATGCGGAACGATCCGACGAACGTCTCGATGAAACGCCCCAGTATCCACAGCGAAAACATGTTCACGGCGATGTGGATCAACCCGGCGTGCAAAAATGCGCTGGTTAGAATGCGCCACCACTGATGGTCTTGCAACGCGGCTTCGGGCCACAGCGCGCCGTCGCGCAAAACCGTCGCAATACCGCCTCCACCGAAACCGCTAAACATCCCCGGGCCGGCGACGGCCACTTCCCACGCAAAGGCGACGATATTCGCGAGGATAAGGAAACGCGTGATCATGCCGCGTTCACCATGATCATCGCGGCAAGTTCGAGCGAAATCGCGTGACGCTTCTCATCAATCGCTATCGTAACGGGTCCTCCGAGCGGCGCTTTTTGCCAAACCTTCAAGCGGATCCCCGGCCGTAGGCCGATTTCCCCGAGGTAACGCAATATTTCCGGCAATTCTTCGGTAACGCTTGAAACGAGAACGCTGCTGCCCTCCGGAACTTGCGCGAGCGGTTCGCCGGATATCACGGGATCGCTTAGGTCGCGCGCCGGAATCGGCTGGCCGTGCGGGCAGGTTGTCGGCTCGCGCAATAGCGTGACGATACGTTCTTCGACGCGATCGGAAATTGCATGTTCGAGCATGCACGCTTCTGCATGAACTTCGTCCCACGGCATCCCAAGGACGTCGGTCAGCAAGCGCTCCGCCAGGCGGTGCCGCCGGAGCACGCGCACGGCAATTTCTAAGCCGGAGCGATTGAGTTTCACTTCACCACGGGCGACCTGTTGTACGTGGCCGTCCTTTGCGAGCTTCTTGAGCATACCGGATACCGACGCGGGCGCGACGCCCAGCGCCGACGCTAGGCCGGACGTCGTTACGCCCGGGCCCTCGCGTTCCAATCGATAGACCGCCTCCAGATACTCCTCGATCGATTCCTCAAAGTGGCTATGCCCGGACATCGCCCAACGCATTCGCGCCTGCAGCACGGAGTTCCGCGCTGATTCGGCCGCGTAAAGCCTGCTTTGATTCTCGGTCCAAGAATGAGGCGTCCACCGCGTTGAGGATAAAGCGATTGAGCGCGTCGACCCCAACGTTACGCGCTGCGTAAAGATATTCGCCCGTAATCGACGTTTCAAAGAGCGCCGGATCGTCGGCGTCGATCGTAACGCATACGCCTGCGGCGTCAAGATCTTGCAAGGGATGCGGGCGCTCACGCGATGTCGTTCCGGTGAGAAAATTCGACGTCGGGCATACTTCAAGTGCAATTTTGCGTTCGCGCAGCAGCTCGACGACCGACGGATCTTCCAACGCGCGTACGCCGTGCCCGATTCGTTCGGCTCGCAAAATGTCTATTGCAGCGCGCACGCTTTCCGCACCGGCGGCCTCGCCTGCGTGGGCGACGCAATGAAGACCTTGAGAGCGAGCAAATGCAAACACGTCTTCGAACAGGTCTGCCGGGAATCGCGCCTCATCACCCCCTAGGCCTACGCCGATGACACCGTGATCCTCGAGCTGACTTGCAAGCAACGTTGTGCGCATCGCGGATTCCGCTCCGAAGTTTCTCGTCACGTCGACGATCAGGCGAAACTCCGCCCCATCCGCCGCCTTCAACTCGCCTGCGATCGCGGAAACGGCTTCGCCCAAGTCGAGCCTGGGATGAAAGAACGCCCAGACGGACGGCGAGATGAACAACTCACCGTAGACAACCCGCTGTGCCCGCGCGTCGTCGACAAATTCCCGCGCCAACCGCGCGTAGTCCGCCGGCGTCGCGAGCGCGCGACTTACCGCTGCGAACGTCAGCAAGAATTCCTGAAAGTCCGCGAAGGCGTACACCCGATCGAGATCGCGCGGCCCTGCGACGTCTTCACCCGGACGGTACCGGGTCGATATCCCGTCACGCTCCGTCAATTCGAGAAAGGTCTGAGCGCGAAGTGAGCCCTCTAGATGGCAATGCAAGTGGATCTTGGGAATACGCTCGACATAGCGCTGAAACTCATCCATTGCGCAGAGTGTTCGGAAGGAAAGACGCCGGGCCCGCCGTACTTGTGTCAGTCGCGCCGCGGGGTGGAGCAGTCCGGTAGCTCGTCGGGCTCATAACCCGAAGGTCGCAGGTTCAAATCCTGCCCCCGCAACCTGTACAGGTCCAACAACGGAAACGTTGTTGGACCTGTTTTTATTTCTAAGACGAGTTGTTGGACCACCGGAGCTGACGTTGACTCCTTGCGATTCGCAATGGTATAGCGGAGGCATGAAGGACTTGATTCAAGATGCTGCGCGCCGAATCGCGGCACTCGTAAACCTGACCAATGCGTCACGAGTAGACCCCAGCACCAACGGCCCGGATAACTTTCGCTGGCGCATCGATGATGCGGAGATCATTCTAATGGGTGTCGCCGAGTCACCGTCGTCTGGGCTGCACGTACTCTACTTCGACAATGGTCAGCCTACTTCGCGGATAAGCGGCTACAGTGGTTTTCCGATCGATGCTAACCCAGATGTGATCGCAACGTTAATTGGCGGGTGGTTGCAAGGCCCTTAGCTGCCGGAACCTGGGCGCTCCGGTTGGCATTGTCATGCTCACCCTTCACCACGCCCAAATCGGTCGAACACGCGAATCAGCGCAGCCTTAAACTCTTCGTAGCGATCACCGCAGCCGTAAAGCTCATAGTCAAATACTGCGCCGCTTCGCTTGAACGACGCGGTTGGCCCATAAACGAGGTTCCCCCGCTCGTCGTATCGCTGTTTATCGTAGTCGGGGTCGACTTTGGAAAACTCATCGCGCATGAGATTTTGGAGTCTTATACCGCGGGCAACATCGTCGGTTGAGCTTTCCATAGATAAACCGTTCGATGCCTTCGCCAATCCTCCGGCGTGGATCACCACCTCCAGCGCTTTGGTTTTCTTCTGCCAACGCGACTTTCGCGCGTACGGGCGCGAGGATGCAATATGTCGTTCTCGGCGATCACCCGCCACTGAGGCATCGTGCGATCGAGGTCGCGCAATACGTCGCGCATCTCTGCGGCAAGTTCGTGAAACGGATCTAGCTCGAAAGACATCCCACGGGAAAGACGCTTTCGCTTCAAAACCCCAAACGCCATGAACATCAAGAGGATGTGCCGGACCGTGTTGACATCCGCTCTAGGAATGCAACGCGCGACCTGGCCCGGATCCTTGCAACGGCTCAGCCGATCGAACCAGGCGCGCGCGTTGCTGATGAGATCCTTATATTTTTATTCCGACTCACCGAAAGCGGAATCACTATCGCAGATTTCAGTTCCCTGTTAGATCCGGTTGGTGTCCATGACTTTCTTGGGCAAGTCTCCCCGGGTGAACACAGAAGCATCCGCGATGCCGAAAAAGCGTTGATTCATGTTTTGCAGCCCAACCAAAATGACCAAAAATACCTGAACTACCCGCGCTCTGCGGATGGCCTTCACGACCAGGGGCTAACCCACTTCTCAATCGGCATAGCCGAGGCTCTAACGTTTTACACGGATCATGGTCGTCTTCATGGAACCTACGACCCTCTGTTATCCGGCCTAGGCAACTTCGACCGGATCGTGGTTCGAGACGGAACACTTACGCTAGTCCGCCACAATGAAGAATAGCGCTTTACTTCAACGGCATCCACGCGGAGAGCAACTCAAATGAGTAAACGGGCCCTAAACGATTATGAGAACGCACGGGGCGAGCAGCAGAGCCGGAATGAAGCCCGTGGTATTCGCCGTGGCATAAGTCAAGCACAACAAAACGCTACGATTTCCGCATTTCGCTGGCCCTTCGAATTGCTGCAGAATGCGCTGGACGCGGGCCCACGAGACACCTCTGAGAATGTCTCCATATCGATACGTCGGGATGCGGGCACCGTCGCCTTCGCACATGACGGGAACCCGTTCACATCTAAAGACCTTGCAGCGCTTCTCTCAGGCGGTTCCAATAAGGACTTCGACTCGAAACAAACAACGGGGCGTTTTGGAACCGGGTTCCTCTCAACGCATGCTCTTTCAGAGCGTTTGAAGCTCCGAGGATTGCTGCGGTTCGATTCAAGCTACGAACAATTCGAACTCAGTCCAACAACGGAAACGTTGTTGGACCTGTTTTTTTATTTGGTTACAAACGGTGGATGTTGGACTGCTTTCAAACACGTGATATCGAGTGAGCGGACGTCGTAGGTGTTCAAAAATTGCCGCTTGATTGCGTCGACGCAGGGCGAATCGATGAAGTGACCAGCCTCGGGCACAACCACTTGGCGCCCGTTTGGCAAATACCGGACGGCCTCGGCGCCATAGCGCGCGGGTGTCGCGGGATCGTCCGCACCACTAATCATTAACACGGGTACGTTTGAACGAATCGGATCGAGGAACGAACGATCGACCGGCCGCACGTTCCACGCGCGGCATGCGGCCTGCTGTTCGCGATAGCGCGCATCGCCGAGGAACGTCTTGGCGGACTCTGCGGCAACGTCGCTCGCCGTTATGAACGGCATATCTTCGGAGCAGGTGACCGAGAGAAACATTCCGGTTGCAAGCGAACCGGGAATCTGGTGCGAGAGCACGGAGACGAGTTGCGCGAGTGGCCCAGGCTCGCCATTCACGGCACGATGCACGATCAGCGGAAGGTAGGCTGCAACGGCGGCGGAGTAAAGCGCGTCGCGCAGACGCTCCACCAACACGTCCGAAGCGATCGCACCACCTTTAACCTCGATGCCGCTCTGCTTCGCTCGCAAGAGCAAGGTCTGGAGTTCCGCCCCAAACTGAGGATACGCCGCCGCGCACGCAGCATCGACGCGGCAGCGGCGCTCCAAATCGTCGAGCGCCGCTTGTGCTCCAGCGCTCATATTGAGCGGGCCCGGAGGGGCCACACCATTTAAGACGGCCGCGGCAACCGAATCCCCATGACGGCGCAGGTAGTCAAGCGCGACGGTCGTGCCGTACGAGCTGCCGGCGAGCACAATCTTCTTGTAGCCAAGATGAACGCGGACGTCATTGAGATCGTCGGCAGCAGCATCGGTACCATACGCGTCGAGATCGCTCGTTGCCGCAAGCTTCGAACGACACGCGGTGATAATATCCAACGGGTATATCGCGCGAAACATGTCGGCCTCGGTTGGGAATAAATTGCATTCCAGCGGATGCGACGCGCCGGTTCCGCGCTGATCCACCATCACCACGTCGCGATCGCCGGCCGGAACGAGCGCAGAAATGCTACCGACACTGGTCTTGATGCTGGATTGCCCGGGCCCACCCGCGATCAGGAAGATCGGGTCCTTGCCGGTCTGCGCTGTCGCCGGAACCACGACATAGGAGATGTCGATCGCGCGCCCGCCGGGCTTTGTGCGATCCTCGGCGACGCTCAAGTGGCCATTCACGCTCGCATTGGCAGACGACACGCTGGTCGCCGCCGCGACAATTACTACCAAGAGCAAACTTTGGAGGCTGCGAAGAAACTTCACGAGATACACTCACTTTCAGGAATGAAGGGCGCGGAGGAGCAGAGCCCGGAGTCCGGGCCGTGTTGAGGAACGGGAGTGCGCTTTAGTTGGCGGGAGCTAGGAAACCGATCGACCGTTGTCGCGGTACCAGCCGATGAACGATGCCGCAGCTACAACGACGCTGGCAAGCATGACAATCAGGGCAACGGTGTCCGCGAACTGGAGTGGTACCACGAGCCACGCAAGGGCGTACCCAAAACCGCCCACGACAAATGCCGCTCCAACGGTTCGAAGCATCGCAAGTGCGTTGGCGGAACTCATGCGCTTCGGAATGGCGTTCGAGAGCAATACTAGAATGACGCCGGTCATAATGCCGTTCGTGCGCAATGCAAGATCGCTTACGCCTATCCATCCCATGTGCTCTAACGCCTTTGCGCCGAGCGCGACGGAGAGGAGCGCGCCGGCCATCACGAGCGACGTCGTGATGCTGCGGCCCTCGGAGCTGAAACGTCGTGCGAACCAGGCGACAACCATCACACCAACCGCCACGCCATAGGTCGACCGCTGGCCAACATTAGCGAAGAACAGGTAGCCGCTTATTGCCACAACGCAGACGGTCACAACGACCGCAGCGGCGGTTAGAACATTATCAAATATCGTTTTCATGGATTTCCTCGGGCTGCGCCGGTGTCGCTTGAATGCCAAAGAGCTGAGTGAATTCGAGCAAGGCTTCTTCCAACACCGACAGGTTCAAGTAGTAAGAAATCGTCGTGCCGGCCTTGGAAGAGGTGACGAGATCGGCTTCCCGGAGCACCGAGAAGTGCGCGGACATCGTCGCCTTAGAAACCTCGAAATGACTCGCCAGTTCGCCGGCGCTCAAGGGCCCCGAGCGAAGCAAGGCGAGGACTTTTCGCCTCGTTGGGTCAGCCAAAGCGCGGAAAACACTGCTCACATTTGTAATTTAGCTAAATATCGAAATATTGTCAAGCCCCTCACGAGCGCTGGAACTCTTGACGGCCTTAATTGACGCAACGCGACGTCGCTAGTTCGTATTCATTCTGGACCATCTCGACATCCCAACCTGAGTTATTGGACCAAAACCACCTTGTCGGACCTGAACCCCCGCAACCATTGAGTCCCCTTGTGGTAATCCACGAGGGGACTTTTCGTTTCACTTCTCGTGCGCGGCGCTCATCGCTGCTTTTAACTTTGCCTCGGCGCTCGCTGCGTCGGCGCTAAGTCTGTCGAACACCTGATACTCGGCGGCAGTCGGCCGCACGTACCCGGTGTCGACCTCGGCGTTGAGGTAGGCGATGAAGTTGCGCAGCCGCGATTCGTACAGCAAAGAGCCTTCGTCAGCCTGCGGATGCACGAGGTCCACGACCGCGCCGATCGCGGCGTCGAGTTGCGCAGCACCCGTGCTACCGGCGCGACGTGTTGCGCGAAGAGCAACTGCCGCGTTGACCGTGCGGTCGAGTTCGTCTTGCAAGCTGTGGATTTTCAGGCCGAGATCGCGTCTCGCTGCAAGGTCGTCTGCCGTTGCGCTACTGCGCGGATCGAGCGTCAACACGAGTGGTTGCGACATCGTCGCTCCACCGTAAGAGAGCGTGACCGTGTAGTTTCCGGGCGCGATCTGCGGCCCGAGCAGCGAATCCTCGAGTCCGCCGCCGGAACCCGAGGGTTCGAAACCGGTGATCTCGGTTGCTCCGGGATAGCGGAGATCCCACGCAAAAACATTCATGCCGGGCGCAATGCCGGAAAGAATTCCAAAGGCACGTTCGCGGTCTTCCGTGGGATGGTAGCGCTCGCTCGGCGTTTCGGGCTTACCGCGATGCCGCATCAAATGCATTGTAAACGAACGCACGGTGTTACCAGCGCCATCTTTGAACGTCAGCGATACCGGTGTTCTCCCATCGTACGACTGCGGCACGTAAAAGATCACCGTTGCGCCGAACGGCGGATTCTCGCCGTTGCCTGCGGCATTTGCCGCGCCCCCGAATGCCGGCTCGCCGTATGCGTGCGTCAGCCAGGCGCGTTCCGGTTTGTAGAGTGCCGCGCCGTTTGCGCCGGCCGGCGGGGCGTTCGTGAGTTGCTCGAGTAAAGTGAGGTTATCGAGTACCCAAATGGAACGGCCGTGCGTGGCGAGGACGACCTTGCCTTCGCGGCTATCGATTGCCACATCGCGCACCTGGACGCTCGGCAGATTGAGCCTCAATGGTTGCCAATGCGCGGCGCCGTCGAAACTCACAAAAACCGTGCTGCTCGTCGTGAGAAAGAACAGATTCGGTGCGTTCGGATCCTGGCGAACGGTGTAGAGGTACTGCGCGACGGGAAGCCCACTGCGTAGCGACGTCCACGTCTTGCCGAAGTCCGTGGTCTTATAGATGTACGGATGGAAGTCATCATACTGATAGCGCGAAGCCGTCAGATAGGCCGTGCCTTTGTCCGTGTGCGACGCCTCGATCGACGTGATTTCCGCCCACTGCGGCAATGCCGGGGGCGTGATTGCGCTCCACGTCGCGCCATGGTCGGTTGTCAGATGCACGAGACCGTCAACGGATCCCGCCCACATCTCGTCGCCGTCGAGCGGGGAGACTGCAAGCGCAGAAACATACGGATACACTTCAGCACTCGATGCGTCGTTGTCGATCGGGCCGCCGCTCGCGGCTTCGCTCTTGCTATCGTTGCGCGTGAGATCGGGGCTGATCTTCTTCCACGTTTGGCCGTAGTCGGTGCTACTCAGCACGAACTGCGCGCCGACAAGTAACTCCTTAGGATTTACCGGCGAGAAAATGATCGGATGCGTCCAGGCGAGCCGGTCCTCCAACTCGGAAGAACTCGCGCCCTCGCGGTAGAGCGGATATGGACTGACACTATTGTATTCGTCCGTGACTGCATCGTGCCGCATCATAATGCTGAAGTAGCCGCTGCCGTAGTCGATATTCGCGTTGCCCGGCTGCGGCGCAATGAAGGTACTCTCCCCGAGCGCGGTGCGCTTCCAATCGGTCGTGAGGACAACGCCGCCGGGCGATGCACTCGGCCCTTCCCACGAGCCTTCGTCCTGTTGCGCGCCGTAGATGTTGAACGGAAATGCTTCATCGAGCGCAACGTGATAGAACTGCGCCGTTAGCTGATTGTGCTCGCTGCTCCACGTCTTGCCGCCGTCGGTTGAAACGGTCGCACCGCCGTCGTTGCCCTCAAGGAGCAGTTTTGGATTCTTCGGATCGATCCATACGATGTGATTGTCGCCGTGCGGCGGACGCAAGAGGCTGAAGCGCTTGCCTCCGTCGTGTGAAACAAAGAAGCGCGCGTTGGGCACGTAAATCGTGTTGGGATCGGTCGGGTCTGCGTAGATCGCCATGTAGTAGAAGGCTCGCTGCCGCATCTCCATGCTGTCGTTAACGCGTTTCCAGTGGGCGCCGCCGTCGTCGGAGCGAAAGACGCCGCCCTCCTTTGCTTGGACGATTGCATACACGATCTTCGGATTACTCTGGGCGATGGTTACGCCGATGCGGCCGAGGACGCCGGACGCGAACCCGGGATTGGTGGAAATCTTCGTCCAGTGCGCGCCGCCGTCGGTCGTTTTGTAGAGCCCGCTACCCGGACCGCCGGAGTCCAACCCGTATGCCCGGCGATACGCTTGCCACATCGCAGCATAGAGCGTGTTCGGGTGCGACGTGTCCATAACGAGATCGATCGCGCCGGTCGCATCGTCGATATAGAGCACCTTGCTCCAGTGCGCGCCGCCGTCGGTCGATTTAAAAATGCCGCGATCGGTGTTATTTGCATACACATGGCCCATCGAGGCGGCGTAGACAACATTCGCGTTTTTGGGGTCAACAACGACCTTTCCGATCGTATGCGTGTCTTTTAGGCCCATGTAGCGCCAGGTCTTGCCGGCATCGGTAGTCTTGTATATGCCATCGCCGGTAATGAACGTGTTGCGTATATCAGTCTCGCCCGTGCCCGCATAAATGACGCTCGGATTCGAGGGCGCGACAGCGAGCGCACCGATGCTGTTGGAAGCGTTGAGCTGACCGTCGGTAATGTTCGTCCAGGTCAGGCCGTAATTCGTTGAACGCCAAACGCCGCCGTCAACGCCGCCGAAGTAAAACGTGAACGGGTTTCCAGGTACCGCATCGATCGCGACGGAGCGCCCACCAATACCGGGGCCGACGTTGCGCCAGTGCATCGCTTTCATAACGGTTTGCGCGCTCGGCGCAGCAGTTTGTGCGGCGGCCGGAACAGCAGCTATCGTCATCGATGCGACGATCAAGGCAAAACGCTTAAATCTCCACATACCCGCAGTTTTGACGCACATCGAGCGGTGCCTCCACCCGATGGCCCGGCCCCAGTTTGGCGGGCAACATAACGGCTTCAAATACGGTAGAGTACGTACGACATTACCGCGCCGAAAATGCCGATTGTGGATGCGATGGCGACAGCGGAGCCGACGGAGAGCTCTTCGGGGCGTCCTTCCGTGAGCGCCCGCAGTTGGCGTACGTAGCGGTATGCCCCGAAAGCACCGATGGCAATTCCCATGAAAACCATGACGACGCCGAAGGTCACCGAAACGCCGGGGCCCGACGCCGAGTGCCGCTCGATAACCGCGAACTCGCGCATAAATACGGCGAATCGCGCGATCACAAAACCAAACCCGATGAACGCAAGCGCGGTCCGGACGTATGCGAGAAACGTCCGTTCGTTTGCTAGATGATCTCGCGCTGAACTCTCCATGAGTGTACCTTACGCCTAAACCTGAGTGGAACCCGTTCGATAAAAGCACGTTGCGCACATCGGCATGTACGATACGGCACCTTCTATGGCAACTTGCGCGCCCTCGTTGATGCGGCTACCCTGCGCGTCGAAGCGCGGGTTCATCGTTGCCTTCCGGCCGCAGGAACAGATGTTCTTGAGTTCTTCGAGGCTATCGGCGAGCGTCAGCAAATACGCCGACCCCGGAAACGGCTCCCCGAGAAAATCGCTTCTAATACCGTAGCAAATTACCGGCATGTTCAATTGGTGAGCGGCACGGTGCAGTTGGCGCACCTGAACGGGCGTAAGGAATTGCGCTTCGTCAATAAGGACGCATGAAATCCCTTGCATCGCGGAAATTTGCGCAAAAAAATCCGTGTGAGGCGTGAAAATTGTGGCGTCGCGCGCGGGCCCCAGGCGCGATGCAACCTTACCCATCCCGAACCGGTCGTCGATTGCGGCGGTATAAAGCACGACGGCACGGCCGTTTTCTTCGTAGTTATAGGCAACCTGAATGAGCGCCGTCGATTTTCCGGCGTTCATTGCGGAATAGCGGAAATAGAGCTTTGCCATGCGGCTATTTGAGGATTCCCACCTCTTTGCCGACGGCTTCGAATGCCGCGAGCGCGCGGTCCATCTCTTCTTTCGAAAGCGCCGCCGACAATTGCGTGCGGATGCGCGCCGTGCCTTCGGGCACGACCGGGAAACCGAACCCCGTTACAAAGACGCCGCGTTTGAGTAACTTGTCGCTCATCGCGATCGCAAACGCCGTATCGCCGACGATGATCGGAACGATCGCACTTGGACCCTCGAGCGGTTTGAATCCGAGCTTTGTCAAGCCCTCGCGGAAGTAGGCGACGTTGCCGCGCAGTTTTTCGACTAAGTCCGGGTGGGAGTCGAGATAGTCGAGCGCAGCGAGAGAACTACACGCGACGGTGGCAGGCAGTGCGTTGGAAAACAACTGCGGGCGCGAGCGTTGAATTAACATATCGATCAGCGCGCCGCTGCCCGCTACGAAGCCGCCGGCGGCGCCGCCCAGCGCTTTGCCGAGCGTCCCCGTGATGATGTCCACCTCTCCCGTAAGACCGAAGAATTCGATCGTTCCGCGGCCGGTTTTACCCATGACGCCCGTCCCGTGCGAGTCATCAACGACGCTCACCGCATCGTACTTCCGGCACAACGCGACGATCTCGGGCAGCTTCGCAAGCGAGCCTTCCATCGAAAATACGCCGTCTGTAACCACGAGAACCGGCGCAAGGCCTTGCGCATCTTTGAGTTTCGCTTCGAGGTCGGTCATGTCGGAATGCTTGTAAACGGCGCGCTTCGCCTTGCTCGCAAGACGAACGCCGTCGATAATCGATGCGTGGTTCAACTCGTCGGAAATAATCGCCGAGCCTTCACCGCAAATCGTGGCAAACAAGCCGGTGTTCGCGTTCCAGCACGCGACGTAGGTTAACGACGCTTCCATGCCGAGAAACTGCGCGATGCGTTCCTCAAGCGTGCGGTGAACGTCGAACGTTCCACAGATAAACCGTACCGACGCCGTTCCGGCACCGTACTTATCCAAGCCTTGCTTCCCGGCTTCGACGACTTCGGGTTGATCGGAGAGGCCCAAATAGTTGTTGCTCGAGAGGACGATAACGTTTCCCGCCTCTTCCATGTGCACTTCGGCGGCCATCGGTGTCGTCAGATGTCGCAGACGTTTGTACGTACCGGCGAATTTAAGACCGTCGAGTTCGGATTGCAAGCGTTTTTCGAATGTCGCGTTCACTTCGCGATGTCACCTTTCAGGTCGAGAACGATCTTCGCAGCTTCACCACTGCGCATGAGCTCGAATGCGCGGTCGAACTCGGTGAACGGAAGAACGTGTGTGATGATCGGGCGCAGGTCGACGCGTCCGCTCTTGACGAGCGCCTGCGTTTGGTACCACGTCTCGAACATCTTCCGCCCGTTAATGCCCAAAACCGTCAACCCTTTGAAAATGATGCGCTCCGCGAGATTGATGTTAATGTTGTCGCTTGGAATGCCGAGCAGCGCCGCTGTGCCGCCGTTACGCACCATCTGCAATCCCGCATCGATCGCGCTTCCGCTGCCGGACATCTCGAGTAAGACTTCGACCCCGTCGCCGTTCGTGCGTTTCTTGATCTCGTCGACGAGACCGGGTTGACGTGCATCGAACGTCTCGTCGGCTCCCAAGCGCTTTGCGAGTTTGAGCTTGGCCGGATTCACGTCGATTGCGTACACCGACGCGGCACCCGCGGCGCGCGCGACCGGAATCGCCATAAGTCCGATCGATCCAACGCCCATAATCACGACGCTCTTTGTACTGACTCCCGCGGCCATCACCGTGTGAACGGCATTGCCGAGCGGATCGAACACCGCGGCAAACTCATCGGGAATCGCCGGATCGAGTTTCCACACGTTGTACTCGGGCATCGCGATGAATTCCGCGAAAGCACCCGGAGCGTCGACGCCGATAATCTTCACGTGCTCGCAAATGTGCGCTTGCCCGGTGCGGCAAAGCACGCAGGTGAGATCCGCAATATGGCCCTCGGCGCTGACGCGGTCTCCCACTGCCACCGCACGCACCGCGCTGCCGATCGCCTCAACGCGCCCCATAAACTCGTGCCCGACGACCAGCGGCGGATGAACGCGGTTTTGAGCCCATTTGTCCCAACTGTAGATATGAAAATCCGTCCCGCAGACACCGGCCTTTTCCACGCGAATGAGGACGTCGGTGGGGCCGATTTCGGGGAGTGGAACCTCGGTGAGCGCGAAGCCGGGTTCCGCTTTGAGCTTCGAGAGCGATCGCATCGTTGATGACATTACGGCCCGCCATATTTTACAAAAAAGAGGCCCGCGCCTGGCGCGAGCCCCTCATCTAAGGGAAAGCCGGTTTGGCTAGCGGTTCAGTTCGTGGACCTTCATCGTGGAGATCTTAATGTACCCGAGCTTTTCGAGCGCATCGGTATTTTGGGAAATAAACGCGATGAAGTCCTCGACCGAGGGGTTTTTGGTCTTCGTGAAAATGTGCTCGTACGACCAGACGCCGTATTTGCCCGTGCGGATGTTGCCTGCGCCGGCATCGACACCGTTGATTTTGAGAACGCTCACGGGTTGGTCCTTGGTGTAGCCGAGAGCGACGTACGAAACCGAACCCGGGGTGCTCGAAACAGTCTTTACGACCGTACCGGAACTATCTTCCGTGAGTCCGGATTCCGCGATCTTCGAAGTGCCCATGAGCGTTGCGGTGAAAACATAGCGCGTTCCCGACGTACGAGGACGGTTGATGACGACGATCGGTTGATCTTTACCGCCGACGCCTTTCCAGTTGGCAATTCGTCCCGCGAAAATATCGCGGATTTGCGCGGCTTTGAGATTCGTAACGCCCGACGAAGGGTTCGCGATGACTCCGAAACCGACGACCGCGACTTTGTGATCGATAAGACCGCTCGCGCCCGGCGCGATCACATCCGAATCGCCCATGTCCGCGTTGCCGTTCTGTGCTTGCGCGATGCCGACGAACGAGCCGCCGCCCGAGACGGAGATTTTGACGTCGGGATGCTTCACCTGATAGTCCTGGGCCGACTGCTTTACGAGCGGAAGCAACGCCGACGATCCGACCGCGGTGATGTTCGTGTCGGCAAGTGCTGCGATCGGGAGCGCGAAGGCGCAAAGGAGTACCGACGCGATCAATTTCTCAACCATGCTCTATCCTTGTGGTACGTGTGAAAGGTGCGCCCCAAAGGACGCTTTTCTTATCGTAACCGACGCACATAAAGCCATCCGTAAGCCGGCTTTAAGCTTGTTTAAGGCCCGTCACAACACCGGCGTTGTTGAGCTAGAAGTCGTATTCGAATTGGGTACGGTTGTACTTAAAGAGCGGCGTTCCGCCATATAGCGCCGTATTTGCGATCGTGCGCTCGGCATAGCGTTCGCGAAACATGAACCCTTTGTACGGCCCCGCTTTCGGCATCTCGCTGAAATAGTACATCGCGTCGATGTTCGATTCTTGCGTAGGCTCGACGCCGATCGCGTTGTTTCCGTACGCGTAGAGCGCGCGGCCGATCGAGGCGACGAAGCGCTTGTTATCGGATACGAACCCTACGGAGAGTTTGCCCGACGTACCAAAACTCCGACGGTCGACGAGACCCGAACTAATGGCAGTCGTGAAAAGCGGGTCGGTCGCGTAGGAATCGGTGTAAGGCGAAGCGATGCCGCCGTAATAAACCTGCGCGTAGTTAACCCCGCCGATCGATGGTAGCGCGAGGCAATTCGGGCCTCCGTTGGCCACGAAGTAATTCGCCGCGCCGACGTTTGTGGGAAGCGTATTGATCTTTCCGGCCGCGCTTTGGCACGAAATGCCCGGCGGCAGAGCAACGGTCGTCGACTTCGAGGGAATGCCGTCGTAACTAAGCGTTACGGTCACGTTGGGCGTAACCGAAATGCCGCCTTGAAGACCGAACACCTGGGAACTCAGCTTACCAACGAGCGACGAGCCGGCATTGGTTTCGTTGCCGAACTGAGCCGCCACAAATGGCTTGAGGTTGCCCTTAAGCTTGTACTTCGCATCGAGCCAGAATAAGTTCGCGATGTCCGAGAAGGCATAGTAATGGCCGTTCGCCGTGAGGTTCGTTCCGTTATCGTAGCCGAGGCGGCCGTAGAAAAACCCGTTGTTGGTCGTCATCGACGTTCCATTGCTGCCGCTCACGTTAACGAGCGACTGCTGACCCGGCGCGTCCGCCGGATTGTACGTCAAGAGCGTGCTGCGAAAGAATTGCGAGCTCACGCGATCTTCGAATGCGTTATAGTACGAAAGCTCGCCCGTCCACGTTTTATCGAATTTGTACGAGAAGTCGGCGCCCTGGAAGGCCTCGGGCTTGACGCGCGAGTCCGAGGGATTGGTCCACGGGGTGTTGATGACTTGGTCGCCGATCTTCACCGCCGTCTTTGCATCCTGGTACTGCACGAAGGCTTCGTACAGCGTGCTGAGCGAGAAGCCGGGAAGGGTGTCGTCCGGGTTCAGCGCCGGCGCCGACACCTTGCCGCAAGGCGGTGAAAAGTGCGACGCGGGGTTCGAGCAATTGTTCAGCGGGTTGGCGTAGAGGTACGTTGCGCCAACCGAAAATCCGGAATCCCGAAACGCATATTGGCCGCTTAAACTCACCGCCGCGTTAAACGACGCTTGATTCACTGCGGATTTATTTGCGCTCGCGTTCTGCCGCGTAAAATAGTACCCGCGGAAATAGCCCTTGTAAGAGAGCGGATTCGGCGAAGACGACGGCTCCGGCGAAGCTTGGGCGACTACGTTTGCTGCCGGCGTTGCCGATGTTTCCGCCGACGCAAACGCGGTGCCGACCAAAAGCATCGCCGCCGACATCGTGACGACGCGTGCGATTTTGAAAATCACGAAAAAAATTCTCCCATACGCAAATAGGCTCATCATACCCGAGATGGATTAAGGCTCACTTAAAAATCCCTTATGTCATATCGCCGACGCGCCTGCAGCAAAACCGGCTCTTACGCGGCATTTTCCGGCATGCGCGGCAAGCGCTCTTATGCTCACCGCGCCCGGATTTAGCCGTAACGGCCGGTGATATAGTCTTCGGTCCGCTTGTCGACCGGTTTGGTGAAGATTGCGTTGGTCGTTCCGGTTTCGATCAATTCGCCCATCAGGAAAAACGTTGTGAAGTCGCTGATCCGCGCCGCCTGTTGCATCGAGTGCGTAACGATGACGACGGTGTAGTCTTTTTTTAACTCATCGATGAGATCTTCGATCTTGCTCGTGGCGATGGGATCGAGTGCCGAGGCGGGTTCGTCCATGAGAATGACCTCCGGATCGACGGCCAGGCAACGCGCGATGCACAGACGCTGCTGCTGACCGCCCGAGAGCTCGAGTGCAGATTTGTGGAGCCGGTCCTTGACCTCGTCCCAAAGCGCAGCCCTGCGCAGGCTGCGCTCCGCTATATCCATGAGGTTTCGCGAATTGCGCTCGCCATGAATCTTCGGCCCGTACACCGCGTTCTCATAGATTGTTTTCGGAAACGGATTGGGACGTTGAAACACCATACCGATGCGGTGGCGCACCATGACGGGGTCAACGCCGCTTGCATAAATGTCCTCGTTATCTAAGAGCACGTGGCCCTCGACTCGCGCGTCCGGCGTGAGATCGTGCATGCGGTTGAGCGCGCGAATGAAGGTCGACTTACCGCATCCGGAAGGTCCGATGAGCGCCATTACGCGGTTTGCCGGAACCGAAAGCTGGCCGTTTTTGATCGCTTGAAAGTCGCCGTAGTACACGTTGAGATCGCGCACTTCGAGTTTCGTCGAAGTCGTTGCCGGGGTGCCGCTAATTTCTGAAGTGGCGAGCATGAAGACGCTACTTTCCGGTGAGTCGTTTGGAGAGAATCCGCCCCGTAATACGCGCGGT
>JBDTFK010000255.1:0-2614 GCA_039937995.1 Vulcanimicrobiaceae bacterium
AAAGGCGGCCGCAGCATGACGCTTCGCCCGGAATGGACGGCACCCGTCGTGCGCGCGGCACTCGAGCACAACATGCTCGCGGCCGGTACGGCGCGGCTCTACTACATCGGGCCGATCTATCGCTACGAGCGACCGCAAAAAGGGCGCTACCGGCAGTCGCACCAGTTCGGCGTCGAATGCATCGGGTTCAAAGGTCCTGAAGCCGACCTCGAAGCGATCGCGATCGCGTGGGAACTCGTGCGCAGTTACGGCATGACGGGCGCGGTGCTCAACATCAATTCCATCGGCGACGACGTTTGCCGCCCGCGATACCGCGAAGCGCTGCTCGCGCATTTTCGTCCACATCTTACCGAGCTCTCCGAGGATTCGCAGCGGCGCCTGGAGCGAAACCCGCTGCGGTTGCTCGACAGCAAAGACGCACGCGATCGGCCGTTTGTCGAAAGCGCACCGACGTTTGAGTCGGTCCTATGCGAAGCGTGCCGCGACCATTTCGAAACGCTGAAAGCGTATCTCGATGCCGCCGGAATTCCTTACGTCGTAAACGCGCGCATCGTGCGCGGCTTGGATTACTACACGCGCACGGTATTCGAAATCGTTTCTAGCGTCCTGGGTTCGCAATCCACCGTCTGCGGCGGTGGGCGCTACGACGGATTGATCGCGTCGCTCGGCGGCCCGGACGTTCCGGCCGTTGGATTTGCCCTCGGGCTCGAGCGTTTTCTCATGATACTCGAGGCGATGCAAAACCAGGTCCCGATACCGCGCTCCGGCGTCCAAGCGGTCGCTCTGGGTGCGCAAGCGCGGGCGACGTTCGTGCCGCTCGTAACCGGCTGGCGGCGCACGCTCGGCGTCCCCGTATTCATGGATTTTGAAGATCGCAAGATACCGGCGCAATTCAAGATCGCCGACCGCAACAACGCGCGATACGCCGTAATCTTGGGAAGCGACGAATTGGCCTCGGGCGAGTTGGTGCTCCGGGATTTGGAAACGCGGACGGAGCGCCACGTGCCGTTGGAACGCGGAGCAGACCTTGCGGGCGTACTTAGCGAAGGGCCCGATTAGACATGGCACATGAAAACGAGAACGAAACGATCGCGTCCCTGCTCGAAATCATGCACGAACACGACCTCGACCGCATCAAAGTCAAGATGGGCGATGCGATCTACGAACTGGTCCGGCGCGAAGCCGGAACCCAAATCGTGGCCCCGGTCCCGGTGGCCCCGCCCGTCGCTTCGACCGTAGGCGCTCCGGAATCGGCGGCCATCGCGCCTCCGCCCAACGTCAAGCGGGTTACCGCGCCGCTGACCGGCGTTTTTTACCGCTCGGCTTCGCCCGACACGGAACCTTTTGCCAACGTCGGCGACCGCGTCGAAAACGGCGGCGTGCTGTGCATTTTGGAAGCGATGAAACTCTTCAACGAGATCCAAAGCGACTACGCCGGCACGATCCTACGCATCATCCCCGAAAACGGCGAGTTGGTTTCGCAGGGCGAGGACTTGTTCTGGATCCAGCCATGATCGATTTCAAGGGAAAGCGCGGCTTCGATGCTTTGCTTGCGGACCGGCGCGGTTTGCTCGACGCGCCGCACTATCGCGCACAAGTCGAAGCCATTGCCGATGCCGTCGTCGCGGCGCTGCGCGCTCACAAAAAAGTCCTGTGGTGCGGTAACGGCGGAAGCGCCGCGGAAGCGCAGCATATGGCGGCCGAACTCTCGGGAAGATTTTTGCGCGAGCGCCCGGGTTTATACAGTGAAGCGCTTTCGACGAACACGTCAACGCTAACGTGCGTCGGCAACGACTACGGCTACGATTTCATCTTTTCGCGTCAAGTCGAAGCGTTCGCGCAGCCCGGCGATGTCGTGATCGGCATGACGACGAGCGGGACATCCAAGAACGTTGTCCTCGCGCTCGAAGCCGCCAAGAAAAAAGGCGCCGTGACGATTGCGTTCACGGGCAACGGCGGTGGAACGGTCGCGGGACTCTCCGATCACATTTTGCTCGGGCCCGACGGCTACGCGGCGATCGTCCAAGAAGTTCACCAGGTCATGGCGCACATTGTTTGCGATCTGGTCGAACAGCGCCTGATTTTCGAGGACGGCATCGCGTGAACGCTCCCGCTCTTGCAGTCGGCGACGCGCGGACGTTGTTCGATCGCATGCGAGGGTGCCGCATCTTGGTCGTCGGTGATTTGATGATCGATGAATGGATTTGGGGGCGCGTCTCGCGCATTTCACCCGAAGCGCCGGTTCCCGTCGTTGCGGTTACCGATCATTCGTTCACGCTCGGCGGCGCGGGGAATGTCGCAAACAATTTGCGCGCTCTCGACGCGGCGGTCGACTTCGCCGGCACGATCGGCGACGATCTCTTCGCGACCGACGTTCGCCGGATGTTGAAGGCGGGAGGCGTTTCCGACCGCGGGGTTTTTTCGCTCGGCGACCGCCCGACGACGCGCAAAACGCGCATCGTTGCGCACAATCAACAAGTGGTGCGAACCGATTGGGAATCGGCGTCGCCGCTCGCGCCCGCCGACCGCGAACGCGTCGTCACCTACGTTCGCGAACGGGCCGCCCAGAGCGATGCGGTGGTTTTGAGCGACTATGCCAAGGGGTTGTTTTCGC
>JBDTFK010000256.1:0-4189 GCA_039937995.1 Vulcanimicrobiaceae bacterium
TGCTCATCATCGACGAGCTTGGCTACGTTCAGTTTGATAAGCCCGCGGCCACGTGGTTTTTCCAACTCATGTCAAATCGCTACGAACGCCGTTCAACGATCATTACCAGTAACAAGAACTTCTCGGAATGGGGCGATATCTTCGGCGACACCGTGCTCGCCGGCGCGCTGCTCGATCGATTCATTCACCACTGTCACGTCATCAGCCTCAAGGGCGACAGCTATCGCATGAAGACCCGCCAAGGGGCAACCCTCACCGCCGGCAAAACTACGCGCCGGGTGGGTCCGTCTTAACCCGGCATAACTGGGTCCGTCTTATCCCGGCGCTAACACGGATCGACAACCCCTTCAGCGACATGCCCTTTTAAGTCCCGGATTCGTGGCACTGTCTTGAAGCCTCAACGCGCGTCCGCGCGCGCGCGCGGCCTAACGTGGATGGCAACCGGCTGTGCATCGGCGACTCGGACAAACTCGGACTAATCGAACGGCCCGAGATGGAACGAACCGGCTCGACTTACGCACACGCCATTGGCATCTAAGCATGAAACGCTGCGAAGAAGAGTGACCCAATATGAGTCAAAACGAACCGGCAGAGATTCGATTCCTACACGCTCCCGCCAAATCGCCTTGATTTATTTGGCCTTTTTACTCAACGGTTGCAAAACGGTTGCAGTAGCATTGCCTGCCATCGAGGCCAAAAGCGCTTTCTCGTTCAATCCAGTTCGGTCGGGACCGGGCCGAAGAACCGCGAGATTCCGGCCCAGTGGCAAGAGGTGTGCCTACTATATGTTTCATCGCGACGACTTCTTGAAGCATTATCACGAACGCTCGAACGTCGAAACGATGTTCCAAATGAAAGACGATGGAAGAACTGGAGTATAGCCAAACCCAAGAAATTCAAGATATCCAGGTTTCCAAGCCTCATGTCGTGATCTTGGGCGCCGGTGCGAGCCGAGCAGCCCTACCGCAGGGTGATTGTGTTGGCAATCTGCTCCCCGTGATGGATGACCTTGTCGAAATTTGTCGACTCGATGGTATCTTGGCGAGCGCCGGCTTCGACACCAAACGCAACTTCGAGGAGCTTTATTCAGAGATCAGTATTTCGCCCAATTCGACAGTTTAGTCGAAGTTATAAACGACAGCGGAGGTCGCGCCGACTTTCGGGTAAATCGCGGAGCGGCGTAGTCCGTTGCGTGCATTATCTCATGCGACTTTCTCTTGCGCAAGTGCAATCGTTTGATAGCCATCGATACGTCGCCATGTCGCCGACAATCTCTCGATTAGTTTGAAAACGAGATAGAGCGCCGACGCGCCGCTGCGCAATCGCTTCGCGACGTTCGTCCGAAGGCGAACGCTTGCAAATATTGATTCAATTGGGTTGGTTGTGCGTAAACTTTTCCAGCTCGCTTCGGGAAACGCGAGGTATGCAAGCATACGGTCAACATCGTCGCGAACGCAAGCAGCAGCTTTCGGGTAGTCCGTTGACAGTGCAACGGCGAGCGAGTTGATGCCGCTCATCGCTTCGGCGCGCGTGGTCGACTCGCAAACCTCGCGCAGCTTGCGGTGAATCTCAGGCTTGAGCTTTTCGGGAACCTTGTCGAGCACATTGCGAATCTTGTGTAGCCAGCACCGCTGTTGCGCCGTTTCCGGATATGCGGCCGAGAGTGCGGCCCAGAAGCCGTTTGCTCCGTCGGCGATAGCCAGCCGCGGTGCACGAAGGCCACGTTCCTTAAGATCGCGCAAGATCTCGCCCCAACTCAGTGCGCTTTCGCTCATGGCTTCATCGAGTGCGACGAGATGTTTTCGACCTTGTGCATCCGCGCCGATAATCACGAGGATGACGCGACGCTCGTCAGTTGGACCAGCGCCCAGGTGCACGCCGTCGGCCCAGATGTAGACGAAGTGCTCGTGATCGAGGCGACGGGTTCTCCAGGCGTCGAACTCTCCGCGATATTGCACGTTCACGCGGGCAATCGTCGAAGCAGACAACGGTGCATCGGCGCCAAGCAGCGCTCGCAGCGCCGGCTCGAAATCGCGTTGCGAGAGCCCTTCGAGCCAAAGCTTGTGGAACGTGCGATCGAGGCTTGGAAGTCGACGTACGTGCTTGGGCAGGACGGCCGATTCGTAAGGCGTTCCACGCAGCCGGGGACGGCGAATCGCAATCGTGCCGGCACTTGTTGTGATGGGTCGCTCGGGATCGTGCCCGTTGCGGTAAATGACCGGTGCGCCATCTTCGATGCGTTCATACCGTGCTCGCTGGACGAGTTCGTTGGCTTCCGCATCGAGGTAGACTTGGAGCACTTCGCCGATCTTCGTGCGGCAGAGCTGCTCGAGCTCGGCAAGCCGATCGGCGCGGGAGTTGGCAAGATGAACTACGTTGGGGTAGACTTGTTTCACGGCGTATCTCCTTTGGATGTTAGTAATCCGGAGCTACGCCGCTCCTATTTCTGCGCTCCTCTTATTGCGAGGGCGTCGGCACGTTTACCCGAAACTCGGTTCGGCCTCCCTTTGGGCAGATTATATAAACAATGACGTTGAACTGTTCGACTACCCGGGTGGTGGTACGCCCATAAAATTTTTCCCGGTTTACAACGCAATAAACGCAGCCGTCTATCCCGCTGTAGTGCCGTAGCCCGATCGGAATGTCCATTTGAAAATCCGGAAGTTGAGGGCACCGGCCTGATACAAGTTGCCGGTGCCGAAGGCGACGATGCTTCCCGATTTCGATGGTCATGCCGTTTTTGCGGCGGCACTCGCGGGGCTAAGCGAACAGAGCTCGACTCGATGTTCGATGCACATCCCACGCCGTAATCCCACCAGCGATGGAGTGCTGAAGCTCTTGTGCTGAGCAGTTTCTTGTGATCGCGCTGTTTGCGCGTCCGTGCTTACTGTCAGCATCGGCGCGTTAATCGCAAGGAAGATTGCAGCAAAGATTATTTTCCGCATGGTTATGCTCAAACACGGTCGGCGCGGCATACTTCGCTCAAATGGCGGAAGTAGGCTAAGCCTGTGGCGAGAGGCGGAGAAGCCGGATCGTGCCGTGCTTTGCCTCGACGTCGATGCCGTCGGTTCCACCGCCGTTGACCGGGGCGTCGATCGTTTCCGCATTCCCTAGAGCCGTGCCTCGCAATCCGAAGTCGGTAAAGAGCGTGCCGTCGTCGGTATGCAGGCGCACGTGAAATTTCGCGGTCTCGGGAATGTAAAGCTCGATATCGCCGTTACCGTTTGCGAACTGCAGCACCCCGGGCCACTGCGTGGCGCCGAGCGTTACGGAAAGGTGACCTGCGCCGGTAGCCGCGCGCGCGTAGCCGGGGATCATGATGCGTATATCTCCGGAGGCGGTGCGCACGTCCGCGTTGCCCGTAATGCTCGTGACGCTTACGTTGCCGCGGCCGTTGCGAACATTGACGTTTACGCCGTCCGGCGCGCGCACGAGGAGGCGGTCGAGAACGTCCGGGGCGGTAACGACGATCCCGTTCCCGGCGCGCCGAACACCCGGCGCCGGCGGTTGCGCACCGCTCGCAACGCTCGTAGCGGCGATCGTGAACTGTCGCGGCGATTGACCCGCGGCAGGGCCATAAACCTCGACGGATGCGTCGGTCACCGATAGCGTCATCGTCGACTTCGGTTGCAACTCCCCCGTTGTAGTTGCGTACGGTGTCGGTGACGAGCACGCGGCGAGCGCGAGGAGAAGAAGGAGCGCGGAGCGATTATTCATCGCTAGCGGTTTTCGGTCCGGTCACGCGGGTGAGCCTTCTCGTAACTCTTACGCATGTGTTCCAGGGATACGTTCGTGTAGATTTGCGTCGTGGAAAGGCTCTCGTGGCCGAGCAACTCTTTGATCGTCATAATGTCGGCGCCGTTTTCCAGAAGATGGGTTGCGAACGAATGGCGCATAACGTGCGGCGTAACGTGTTGCGTTATTCCGGAAATATCTGCGAATTGACGGAAGACGACCCACGCTTGCCGGTGCGACAGACGGGTCTTACGCCGCGAGAGGAAGAGCGCTTCGTCAGGGGTGCGCGGCCGGACGCCCAAATAGTTCCGAATCGCATCGGCCGACGCTTGGTTTATGAACACCGTGCGCTGCTTGTTGCCTTTTCCGATAACGCGCATGAGCCTGCGTTCGAGGTCGACGTCGCCGACGTTGAGCCCCACGAGTTCCGCGCGACGAATGCCGCTCGCATAGA
>JBDTFK010000257.1:0-5447 GCA_039937995.1 Vulcanimicrobiaceae bacterium
AACGCGCCGGGATGCTTCGCGGGCTAACGTATTTCCGCATCGCGCAAGATCTCGATCACCTGCGCGCTTGTCTCGCGCAAGGTTACGCGTTCGTGTTCGGCATGCAGGCGTACGAGCAAGGCTTCAGCGCAGCACAGCATTCGGGTCATCTACCGATGCCGGGCCCCCACGACACACTCGTAGGCGGACACGCCGTACTCGCCGTCGGTTACGACGACGCATCGCGAACGTTTACGGCGCTCAACTCACTCGGCAAAACGTTCGGCGACGCCGGATACTTTACGCTCCCCTACGCCTTTCTCACCGACCCGAAACTCGCCTACGACTTCTGGACCATCCGCACGCTCAAATAGAAAAGCCTCGCGCGGTTTCGCGAGGTCTATTTCTATTTGGCTGGGGTGGCTGGATTCGAACCAACGCATGGCGGAGTCAAAGTCCACTGCCTTACCGCTTGGCTACACCCCACCAGCCCGCTTCGCGGGATCGCGCATCGTGCGCTCTGGTTCTGTTGCCGCATCCTGCGGCAACCCCACCAGCCCGCTTCGCGGGATCGCGCATCGCGTGTTCCCTTGAGTTGCACTTATTGTACTACGGTTGATGGCGTCGGCGGGATTAGGATTTTTGGGGTAGCTTTCCTTTTATGCGGGCCACCCAGGGGATGTCGAAGAGTTCGCCGTGGGCCGCTCGCTGACTATAGCGTATGGCGAGAACGAGCCATAAGACGAAGAGCGTAGCGTCCAGGAGCATTGCGAAAGCGTACATCCAGATCGTTGCGGCGAGGCCCGTGACGATAAGGCTCAGGAGCAGCGGCCACAGGAACGCAACAAGGGCAATGAGTGCGGCAAGATTGCCGAACCAAAGCGCTTGCCGGAGGTGTAGCCGGTACCAGTTTGAAGCGTCGGGCCGGGGGGCGATGCGGTCGTAGAGCGCTACCGGCCAAACGAGGTACGCAAGAGAGACGATCCGCGATTCTGCGCTGACGCGGTCGGGTGCCGTGGCTATAGGGACGCGATCAACCGCTTCGCGCCGACGTAGCGCGACGCCCAGTAGGAATCGCTGAGCTTCGAGACCATGACGCCGTGACTCGAACTCGCGTGCACGAAACTGCCGTTGCCGATGTAGATGCCGACGTGCGAAACGCCCGGCGCGTAGGTGTGGAAAAACACGAGATCGCCGGTTTTCATGCTCCCGAGAATCCGGTGCCCGGCGTCGTACTGAGCGTCGGCGGTGCGTGGGAGATTGACCCCCAGCAGCGCAAACACGTGCTGCACGTAGCCGGAGCAATCAAACCCCGAACTGCTCGTGCCGCCGAAAACATACGGCGTTCCGAGAAACCGCAGCGCGCTCGACGTGAGCTGCCGCGCGATTTTTGACGTGCGGGCAAGAATGCCGCCGGCGAAGTTCTTTATATCGCCGGACTTCCCGTGGGCGTGGGCACGCGAGATAACGATGAGATGCGACGTCCAAGCCGCAACATCGGGACTCTGAACAGCGGTTTCCGAGAACGAAGGTTGGATATTAGCTGGGTGGACGATGGTTTCGTCGGCTCGCGCGAACCCGGCGGATGCGGCGAGCAAAAGGGCAAAAGCCCCGGCAGCTAACGCTTGACGCAAGAAAAACGCTCCTCTTTCACAACACTTGCGAGGTTAGTTGACGGGTTCGGACGGGAAAGATCGCCCTAGGACCGACCGGTCCATTCACCCCTACCCAGTTTGGTCCCCCGCTTGAGGACGCCAGTCCTCAACTCAGTGATTTATACAGGCGTAGGTGCCGTGGATCTGTAGCGATCCACGACTATATGGGCCATAAGGTTCACCCGACTCCCCGCTTTTCCTGTGGACCCTTACAAGGTCATTACAGATGCCGAGAGGCGGTCTCGATATGGCCGGCAATCTCGGCAGCCACTCGCTCGATTTGGGCGCGGTCATCACCCTCGGCCATCACGCGGATCAGTGGTTCCGTGCCGGACGGGCGAATCAAAAGACGACCCGACCCATTGAGAAGCGCCTGCGCCCGTGCGATAGCCTCAACGACCGCGGCGTTTTCCAGCACGTCTTTGCGCGACGTGCGGACGTTTAGAAGAATTTGCGGGGCGACGACGACCTCGCTAACCAAATCGTGCAAGCGAGTCTTGAGTTCGCTAAGAATTCCAAAGAGCGTCATCGCGGTCATCGGACCATCGCCCGTGGTGTTACGACGCAGGTCGATAATGTGGCCGGACTGCTCGCCCCCGAGCGTAAATCCGTGACTACGCATGTGTTCTAAGACGTAGCGGTCCCCAACCGCCGTGCGAACTAGGTCGATTCCGTGCCGGTTCAACGCGCGCTCGAAACCGATATTGCTCATCACGGTGCCGACGATTGTATTGCCCGCGAGCGAATCGCGGTCGTGCAGATAGCGTCCAATCGCAAACATGACGTGGTCGCCGGAAACGACGTCGCCGGTTTCGTCCACGAAGAGCGCGCGGTCGGCATCGCCGTCGAATGCAACGCCGACGACATGCCTTTCGCCGCCGGCAATCAATTGCCGCACGGCGGTTTGAAGCGGCCCAAGATGCGTGGCGCCGCAGTTTACGTTTATGCGCGCGCCGTCATTTTCGCAATTGATTTCGGTGACGATTGCGCCCATCTTGCGCATGGCATACGGCGCCATCGCATACGCCGCGCCGCACGCTCCGTCCACCACCACGTGCAGTCTCGATAAATCGACCCCGGTGCTATAAAGTTCGTCGTAATAGTGCTTGCCCAGATTCAATGCCTGACGGGCGACACCGACGTCGATGCCGGTCGGACGTGCGAGCGTCGAGCTTCCGATGAGAGACTCGATCTCGATTTCAATTTCATCGCTGAGTTTGAAACCGTCGGGCCCGAAAAATTTAATTCCGTTATCCGCGATCGGGTTGTGCGACGCGCTGATCATGACGCCGGCCGCCGCATTCTCCGCCACGGTGACCCGGGCGACCGCCGGGGTGGGGACGACGCCGATGGAAACCACGTCGCGTCCGACCGATGTCACGCCCGCAATAATTGCCGCTTCGAGCATCGTCCCCGAGAGCCGCGTGTCGCGGCCCACGATCACCGGACGATGCCGGTCGCTCATGTGCGCGAGCACGGTTGCACCCGCGCGCCCAACGTCGAACGCGACTTCGGGGGTCAAATCGGCATTCGCAACGCCGCGCACACCGTCGGTGCCGAAAAGCCGGCTCACGGTTTTGCTCCGGCACCGGTCGCAAAATCTATTTGAACTCGTACGAGGTCAGGTGCGACTTCCAAACCGCCGATTTCCGCTCCAAAAGAGTCAACGGGGACGGGACGCACCATCGCGTCGTAGGGCCGCGGCGACGAGGGAATCGGCACATCGACGCGCACCGAGGCGACTTGTGAAAGTAAACCGGACGGTCCGTCGATCGCAACGTTGGCGGGGGTTTGGCGCGCGACCCGCACGACGATCGCCGCTTCATTTCCGGTGTAATGAATCGCGAGAGGATACTCGCGCCGCTCGATTCGCTCGACCGTGAGGCTCACCGAGGCGGGGGAAAGGCTTTGCACCGCGATATTCGGAGCGACAAGTTGGACCGGAACATTGTACACGCCCGCGTCTTTGCTCGAGAGGTCCAGAACCGCCTTGATTTCGTCCGGTTTAATCGGCGGGGCGCCGCGTTTGGTCGCAACGGTAACGACGGCTTCCTTATCGGTAAAATGCACGATGTACCCGACGGGCATATTTACGGCGACGATCGGAACGGAAATCTGCTGGTCGAAGCGCGCGGCAATCACAGGATTCGAGGCGAAACGGAAATACGCCCATCCGACGATCGCAAGGGAGAGCGCAAGGACTTTAAGTCCGAAGTTCTTTCGAAGTCTCTGCACGGTTCTTCTCTCGATCGCGATGCGGCGCCAACCGCGTACGTATTGTTGAGACGATGTCGTTGGGCAAACGACGATGATCGCGCGGCGCTCGCGTGACCGCAAGTAAAATTTTCACAAGGCGCGCTTCTTCTTCCACCGGCCGCGACAGTTTGCCCTCGCGCGCGACGGAGATCGCGCCGGTCTCTTCGGAAACGACAACGATGACGGCGTCGGTTTGCTCGGTAAGCCCGAGCGCGGCGCGATGGCGAGTACCGGTGCGGCGCTCCGCAAGCGACTGCTCTGCCAGAGGTAAGAAACAACCCGCAGCCTCGATGATATTCTCGCGGATCATTACAGCGCCGTCGTGCAGGGGAGAGCGGGGCATGAAAATCGCGAGCAGCAGTTCTGCCGAAAGCTCGGCGTTGAGTATCGTTCCGCTCTCGATAAACTCTTTGAGACCGCTTTGCTGTTCGATAACGATCAACGCACCGATTCTATTGCGCGAGAGCAGGAACGCCGCACGCGCGAGCGCGACGATCGACCGGTCTTCCGGACGAATCCAATCGGTTGAACTCTCTCCGATGCGCAGGAGGCCGCCCCGTCCGATCTGTTCGAGCGCGCGGCGCAATTCGGGCTGAAAAACGATCGGCAGCGTGACCGCCGCACCGACGACAAGCCACTGCAAGATCGTCCCGAGGAGATAGAGCCGCAGCACGTTGGCCAGGCCGAGCAACCCGATGAGCACGAGGACACCGGTGAGAATCTGCACGGCGCGCGTTCCGCGAATGAGCAGCAAGACGTAGTAGATGAGAATGCTCGTCGCAAGAATGTCAAAAAGATCCGTGATTCCGACGTAGGGCAGCAGCGAATTAATCAATGACACCGTGCCGCTCCAACAACGATTCGAGCACGCGATCCGGCGCGATCTCCGGCACTTGCAAACCCTCGGCGGCGATGCGCGTCCAGGATTCGAGCGAGAGCCGCGCAAGAAGGTGCGTCGTCCGCCCACATTTGACGCGGAGCAGCTCTACGTCGATAAGCGCCATTACCGTCAGCGCCGACGCGCGCTCGAGGTTCCATTCCAGCAAAAGCACGTTGCCGAAGCGCTCGCAAAGGCTCACCGCCGCGGGGGCACCGCGTCCGGCGAGCGCTTCCTCGAGAAACGGCAAGGCTTCGGGCGCAAGCGGGGAAAGTGCAAGGGCAATGATCGGGCCCTTCGCGACGTCGGCTTCACCAAAGCCCTTGAACTCCGCAACGGAATCCGCGCCTTCGAATTCGACGAGCGCGTACGAAGGAAGCGGAGCGGCATTGCGCTTCCACGTAATTAGTTGGCATATACATTTGAATAGCGGCTCTCATAATTAAATCTTAGGGCGTTCTTCAACTTTTTTATTAATGCTGAGTAAATATCCAACTTGCAATGTTTTAAACCCAAAATAATCATATCTATAATCTCTATCATAATCAATTTTACTATTAATTTTATTTTTATGTATTTCTACAAATTTATTAAACATTTTAGATATTATAGGGGCTGATCTACCATTTATATCTTTGTATAAGTAAAGATTTGTAATCTTGTCAGAAAAACAACTAGAT
>JBDTFK010000258.1:0-4524 GCA_039937995.1 Vulcanimicrobiaceae bacterium
CCGACTGCTCTCGCGATTTCCATCCGGTTTCCGGCGGCGCGGCTTGCGGCATCGAGGTCGGCCACGCTCGGTTGCTTCGCAAATGCAGCCGTTTGCACGACCAGCAGCGTCAGCACCACGCAAACGAGCGTTCTAATACGATTGGGCAAAATATGCTCGCACCTTCGCCGGTTCTGCGCAAGCGACGCAACGCACGTCGCCGGGTTGGAGGGGACGGGTATTGCGGGTCGTTGCACCGGTCGCATTTTTCACGCGTTCTTCGCAGTCGTCGCGATTGCACCACGGAATGTCGATCATCCCCGCTCGCGATTTGCACTTCTCGTAAAACTCCTCGCGGTTCGCAACATCGAACGTGTGCGAGTCGAGAGCGGCCTTCGCTTGATTGTAGAGTGAGGCCTGAATCTCGACGAGCAGAGCGCGGAGACGATCGCTCAACTCGCTCGTGGGGACGATCAGTTTGTGATCCGCGTCGCCCTTTGCGCGATCGCGCCGCACCAGCACCACGTTTCCGGCTTCGACATCGCGCGGTCCGATCTCGATGCGGACCGGAACGCCGCGCATATCCCATTCGGCGTATTTCCAGCCGGGTTGCTGATCGCGATCGTCGACCCGTACGCGGAATCCCGCGGCCGTAAGGTTTTTTGCCGCCGCCTTGCATGCTTCGACGGCGCGCGCATCGCTCGATTTTACGATCGGTACGAACACCGCTTCGAGCGGTGCCATTTTCGGCGGAATCCGCAGACCGCGGTCGTCGCCGTGCGTCATGATCATCGCGCCGAGCATGCGCCACGACATCCCCCACGAAGTCGTGTGCACGAACTTCACCGCGCTATCGGCGTCGACGAAGGTAATGTCGTACGCCTTTGAAAAATTCTGCCCTAAGTCGTGTGAGGTTGCCGATTGTAAGGCTTTACCGTCGGGCATCAACGCTTCGATCGAATACGTTTCAATCGCTCCGGGGAAGCGTTCGCCCGCGCTCTTGGTTCCCGCGTAGACCGGAACCGCCGCAACGTTCTCCGCGAAATCGCGATACACGTCGAGCATGCGTAGCGTCTCCTCGCGCGCCTCATCCGCGCTCGCGTGTGCCGTATGACCTTCTTGCCACAGAAACTCCATCGTGCGCAAGAACGGCCGCGTCGCTTTCTCCCAGCGCAGCACGTTGACCCATTGGTTGATAAGGATGGGTAGGTCGCGATACGACTCGATCCACTGTGCGTACATCACGCCGATGATGACTTCGGACGTCGGACGGATTGCAAGCCGTTCGGAGAGTTCTTTCTGCCCGCCGTGTGTTACCCAAGCGACCTCGGGTGCGAAGCCCTCCACATGCTCGGCTTCCTTTAGCAGCAAGCTTTCGGGAATCAACAACGGGAAATAGGCATTCTCGTGCCCGGTTGCCTTGAAGCGGGCATCCAGCTCGCGTTGAAGATTCTCCCACATGCCGAAACCGTAGGGACGCACCACAATGCATCCGCGAACCGGCGAATAGGAGGTGAGCTGGGCCTTGAGACAGACCGCCGTATACCAAGCGGAAAGATCGGCTGCTTTAGGAGGAATCTCCTTAACAACGGGTTGGAGATGGTCGTCGGACATGACCGGGCCGAGTTCGACGGCGATGGCGTGGATGCTTTCCCGGCGGCGCCTGAGAAGAAATCGGACATGCCTAAACTGACCCGAATCTACACGCGCACCGGAGATAACGGCACCACGGGACTCGTGGGCGGTCAGCGCGTGAAAAAAAACGCCCTCCGCATTGAAACGTACGGCACGATCGACGAACTCTCGAGCGCGATCGGAATGGCGCGCACCGCGCTACGCGGGCAACTCGAGCGGCCGCGGCCAAAACGCCTCGACCATTGGTTGTCCTGGACGCAGGACGCGCTCTTCAACCTCGGGAGCGACTTGGCGACGCTTCCAAAAGATCGCTGGGAAGGCATGCCGCTCATCACTTCGAGCGACATAACCGCGCTTGAACGCGCAATCGATGAGGCGCAGCCCGATTTGGAACCGCTGGATAACTTCATTCATCCCGGCGGTTCGAACGCAGGCGCGTTTCTCCACTTGGCGCGAACGATCTGCCGGCGCGCGGAACGTTTGCTCGTAACGCTGCGAGGCGACGACGACGGGGTTTCGCTAGAGGATCAGCACTACGTTAACCGCCTCTCCGACGCGCTCTTCGTTTGGGCGCGCTGGATCAATGCGGACCTGGGCGAACCGGAATATCTTTGGAATGCATCCACCAAACCACCGGAAAAGCCCGCGCCTTAAGCGGCCGCGCTACGGCCGCATAAGATAGCGAAAGAGTGTCGCAAGCGTTACCGCATCTTCAATCTCGCCGCTCCGTGCGGCACCGAGCACCTCTTCAATCGGAATCCGCACGGCCGCGATCGACTCGACGTCTTCGGGGGAAGCCTCCACTGCGCTAAGGCCGCTTGCGAGGAAGAGCCCGACACGATGTGCCACAATCGAGGGAATTTCGTAGATCTCACCGAGTGATTCCCAATGCGCCGCTTCGAGGCCGAGCTCTTCACGCAGTTCGCGTTGCGCCGCAGCGAGCGGCGTTTCGTGCTCGCCCGCGCCGCCCTTGACGACCTCGAGCACCTCGCGTTGAGCCGCAAAGCGCGGCTGCGTCACAAAAATGAACGCTTCGCCGTCCTCCACGAGCACTGCGACGGGCGGCGCCGGGACGACCAGCAGGTGCGCCCCCGGAACGCCGGTGGGGTGGACGATATCGTGCACTTCCACGGCAAGCCACGGATTGCGGTAGATTTCGCGATGCGAGAGCCTTCTATAGGGGTTCATAGCCGGTTCGTTCCGGGGGGACGCGCTCCCCATCCTTGCGAACCGTCGCGAAATGTCTTTCGTCTCCCAACTGTTTGCGACTACCAATGTCGACAAATTGCGCGAGCTTGCGTCACGCCGCATTCTCAAGCGGGCGCTGACCGCCAAAGATCTCATCGCAATCGGCCTCGGCACGATGATCGGCGGTGGCATTTTCACCACCATCGGAACGGGCGTAAAGGGCGCGGGGCCGGCCGTGATCATCTCGTATCTGCTCGCGGGCGTCACCTCATTTTTCGCCGCGCTCTGCTACGCCGAACTCGGGGCGATGGTTCCGGTTGCCGGAAGCGCCTACACGTACGCGTACGCCACCATGGGAAAGCTCTTCGCCTGGATCATCGGCTTCGCGCTGATTTTCGAGTACGGTATCAGCGCCGCGCCCGTCGCGCAACAATTCTCCGCCGCGTTTCAAGACGTGCTCAAAAGCATTGGAATCGCGTTGCCGGCCTGGGCGCAGCAGTCGAATCTCGTGGTCAACGGACCGTGGTGGATACCGCAGAGCTGGGATCTCGCGCATTCGCAGGCGGACATTCTCGGCGCCATATTCGTCCTTGCGCTCAGCGTTCTGCTCTCGGTCGGCATTCGCGAATCGGCAACCACGAACAACATCTTCGTCGTGCTGAAAATCTCGGCGCTTGTCGTGTTCGTCGCTTTCGGACTCTTCTTGTGGCACAGCGCGAATCTTGCGAACTTCAACCCGATGGGCTGGGGGAAACTCGTGCCCTTCGGCGGCTCGGCCGACTACAGCTCGACCGCACAGCCTTACGGCATCGTCGCCATCGGCGCGTACGTCTTCTTCAGCTATATCGGATTCGATACCGCAACGACCACCGCCGAAGAATGTAAGAACCCGCAGCGGGACGTTCCGATGGGCGTCATCGGAGCTCTCGCCATCGGAACGATCATTTATTGTGCGACCGCGATCGTACTTGTAGCCGCCGTTCCGTGGAACAAGGTGCCGATCAAAGATCCGCTTGTTTACGCGCTTGAGCCGTTGCACATGGCGTGGCTGAACTGGGTGATTATGATCGGCGTGCTCGCGGGCACGACGAGCGTCGCCTTGAGTTCGCTGCTCGGGCAAACGCGCATTTTCTACGTGATGGCACGCGATCGTATGCTGCCTCCCCTCGTCGCAAAGATTCATCCGAAATTCCAAACACCGGTTTACACCACGCTCATAACGGGCGCTGCGGTTGCCCTGCTCACGTTGATCGTTCCTTTGAATCAATTGCTCAACTTGGTAAATATCGGAACGCTGATCGCATTTACCGTCGTTTGTGCGGGCGTGCTCTTCTTACGCAAACGCAAACCCGATCTGCCGCGTTCGTTTCGAGTGCCGTTCGTGCCGCTTTTCCCAATCCTCGGAATCTGCTTCTCGGTGTTTCTCGCAGTATTCGGCCTCTCGCGCGCCACATGGACCTGGTTTGCCGCTGCACTCGTCGTCGGTTTGATCTTTTTCTTCAGCTACGGATTCTGGAAATCCGATCCTGACGCCGTCGTGCCGGTCGAAGAACCCGAAGCTCTACGCGAATCCATTTAGGGGGGCGTCGTTGCATCCCATACGGATTGTATGGCTTGTTCCAGCGTGTGGGTGGGCTTCCAGCCGGTGGAGTTGAGCGGAACGGTGTCGGCGATCGATGCAGGGAGTGGGCCGTCGGGCGAACGGTCTGCCTCGAGAGCGAT
>JBDTFK010000259.1:0-6188 GCA_039937995.1 Vulcanimicrobiaceae bacterium
CAAGGATATACTTCAAATGGCAGTGTGGGCCCAATTTTGACCTACGCTCATCCTAAAAACGGCAAATTCGCTCCTCCAATTGCGAGGACTTACCTACAACCGGAGAAAGGCTACGTCCCGCACTTCCACGCGATGTCGAGCGACGGCCGGCATCTTTGGGCAGATTATATAAACAACGATATCGAGTTGTTTGACTACCCTACCGGTGGAGCACCGATTAAATCTTTCCCAGTCTACAACGCAATATACGCAGCGGTCTATCCGGCGGTAGTGCCGTAGCCTCGAGATCTCTGTCCATGGCATGCCGCTCGCACAAATCGTCAATCGAATCAATAGCGTTATGGCAAGAGTACAAACGCAGCAACTGGATTTTTGCGCTTCCCGCATCGGTCGCGGTGGCGACCCGTAGTTCGCTTGGAATCGGTCGGATGGGAGCAAAGATCATGTCGAAGAATGGCAGCGTCATCGGGGTTTCGGATCACGGCGGTTGGGCGATATTGGTGACGGTGGCGCGCGATGGGACGCTCCTCGACCGCCGCCGCGTAGAGCTTGTGGACGATACCCTGCCGAGCCTTCCCCATCATCACGAAGGCCAGATGCTCCCGATGGACGCAGCCGTGGCTTTGGTCGAGCGGGTGCGCGCTTCGGCAGAGAGGCATGCGGTACTTGCGCTGGACGCTGTGGCGATTGCCGTGCCGCACATCCTCGGCATCGCCCTTCGCAGTTGTCCGCAGCTTCCGCCCACTATTGCCGAACGAATCAAAGACTATCGTGCGCGAAACGTTGCCGACTGGGTGATGTACCGCAAAGCTCTCGCCTCCGCCGCCGAGGCGCGCGGTTGGCCCATCCACTGGTACGACGCGAAGAACGTGCTAGACTCGGCGGCCCAGGCATTGCACGTCGAGAACCTCGACGCGTACTTCCTCCAAGTACGGAGTAGAGTCGGGCCGCCATGGAACAAGGATCACAAGCTCGCAATGGCGTCGGCCATCGTCACGGCGAAGGCGCTTTCGGAGTGAGTGGCGAGGCCTTCGACCGGGTTTAGCGAGATCTGGCGGAGAGGGGGAGATTCGAACTCCCGAGACCCGTGAAGGTCTGCTCGCTTTCCAAGCGAGTGCATTCGACCACTCTGCCACCTCTCCCCGAAACGCTCCCCGTCGTTTTGCGGTCTGCGCGCGGACTCCTGGGGCGCAAACGCGCGGCGGCAAGCCTACGGCGGTTCGGGAAAACGCTCGGCGAGCAACAGTTCGAAGTCGGCTTCGGGAATCGGCCGGCTGAAAAAATAGCCTTGGGCGAGTTCGCAACCGCTTTCGCGTAAGAAATCCGCCTGCGCCTGCGTTTCGACGCCCTCCGCCTGAACCTTTAGGCCGAGCGCGTGCGCCATCGCGATGATCGCGGAGACGATTGCGAGGTCGTTAGCATCGCCGGGGATGTCGTGAACAAACGCCTTGTCGATCTTTAGCTTATCGATTGGAAAGCGTTTAAGATACGCGAGCGACGAATACCCCGTCCCGAAATCGTCGAGCGCCAAATCGATCCCCAGGCCTTTAATTTGTCGCATGATGCCGATTGAATCTTCGGCATTGTGCATCGCGACGGTTTCCGTTATTTCGAGTTCGAGTGAGTCGGCGTGAAGCTTTGCATTTTTCATCGCGTCCTCGATCGACTTAATGAGGTTGTAGTGCAGGAACTGGCGCGCGCTGAGGTTGACGGCAATGTTGATTTTCCGGCCGAATCGAAGTTGCCAATTGCGTATTTTTTCGGAAGCCGTGCGGAGTACCCAGTCGCCGAGTTGCACGATGAAACCCGATGTTTCCGCTTGCGTAATGAACGTTTCCGGCGGTAAAAATGTGTTGTTACGTTGGGGCCACCTGCACAGGGCTTCGGCACCGACGATCGTTCCGTCCCGTAGATCGACCACGGGCTGGTAATAGACGCGAAACTCGCCATAACTTAAAGCGCTGGCAAGCCGCTGATGCATCGGGACGCGGTAGCTCACGCTAGGTCGCGTTCTCCACGGTTAAGAGGACGCCCCCTGGAATGCTGCGATTGCCGAAAAGTAGGCGATTCGTGCGGCCTCTTCGGCCAGGTCACTTTGTACGAATGCCTCTTGCAGCGATGATGCGACGGCCGACAGGCCGTGACGCTCCATCATCACGACATCGATTCCGTTTGCGAATTCTCGCGCGCAGAGATCGGCAAGTTCTTTCGTGCCGTTTTTACGGTACGGGGTCCAAGAAGCGGCTCGCAGCGACTCCATCGCACCGACCGTGTCGCGCGGAAAGAGCGACCCGCAACGCGACCACACCACGCAAAACGTCGGGTGCGTGTGCAGCACGCATCCAATATCGTTGCGCGCGCGATATGCCGCTACGTGCAGGGGAAGTTCGCTCGTCGGACGTTGCGAAGTGTTGCACGGCGCACCGTCCGCGCCGACGCGAACGAGTTCGCTCGCGTCGAGATTATAGAGCGATCGCGCCGACGGCGTGACGATCAGGTCGCCGCCGTCCAGTCGCACGCTGATGTTCCCGCTCGACCCGCTCGTAAGGCGGCGCTTCCACACCAGCCTACCGTAGGTGACGATTTCGGAGCGGGCTTGGTCTTCGGTCACATCCCCGCCGGGTGCCAAATGGTTTTGATTTCGCAATACTTCGCGATATCGTCCAGGCTTTGCGCGTCTTCGGCCAGCCACGCGGAGCGCGAACGTTGCGGGTACATCCGAACGCGCTTGACGCTCTCGGCGCTTTCGCGCTCGATCGTGTGCGTGAGTTCGTCGTCGCCTTCTTCGAACGCGAGGGCATTGACGTCCATGTGCTTGGCAAGAACCGGAGCGACCTCGCTACGATAACCTGTCAACACATTGGCAATACCGGCAGGAAGGTCGCTAGTAGCAAGCGCCTCGGCGAAAACCACCGCGGTGCGCGGGTCGCGCTCCGATGCGAGCACGATCACCGCGTTCCCGGCAACGATGGGCGGAAGAAGAACCGAGACGAGCCCGAGCAGTGCGGGGCGGTCGGGCGCGAGCACCGCCACGACGCCGGTCGGCTCGGCGCTGGAAAAATTCAAGTGCGGACCGCCTACGGGATTGCGCGTCTAAAGAAGCGCGCCGTATTTGTCGCACCACCCGGCGTACCAAATCGTGCGGTCGATGGCGGCGGCAACTTCGGTGCGTGCGTCCGGTTCGGTTACGTCGAGCCCTTCGCGAACCCGCGCAACGAGTTCTTCGCGACGGGCTTCCATCATCTCGGCAAGCCGGTAGAGAACGAGCCCGCGCGTGCCCGGCGCGGTTTTCCACCATTTGGACTGGGCCGCGCGTGCAGCAACGACGGCATCGCGCGCGTCTTTTCGCGAGGCGCGTGCGATATTTGCGCCAAACGCTTTTCCATCCCACAAGGGGTCGCTGCGTCCCGATTCCGAGCGTACGAACGATCCGTTGATGAAGAGTTTATACATCTTACGTACGCTCAGCCTGGCGTCGCCGTTCTTTGACATCAGGTTGGCGAGCTACGACGCAAGGGGGGGCCGGACCTCGGGCGAACCTGCGGCCATGGTCGCTTCCAGCCGTCTCGGGCGAGTGGTTGTCGCAGAAGCCTTCGATCAGCGCGGCATCGACGTTATGCGTAACGCAGGTGCCGACGTCGTCTCGATGGTCGGCGCGTCGCGCGAAGCGCTGCACGCTGCGCTTAAGGACGCTTGTGGACTAATCGTTCGTTCGGAAACCCACGTCGACGCGCATTTGCTCGCGTTCGCGCCGCACTTGCAGGTCGTGGCGCGCGCGGGCGTCGGGGTCGATGCAATCGATGTCGACGCCGCGAGCGCGGCGGGCATCGTCGTAGTCAATACCCCGGCCGCAAACACGCTCGCGGCGACGGAGCATACCTTCGCGCTGCTTTTTGCCGCGATGCGCAACGTTCCGCAGGCGCACGCGAGCGTCCATGCCGGCGCGTGGGACCGTAGATCGTTCGTCGGGTACGAACTTTTTGGGAAAACGCTCGGCATCGTTGGGCTTGGCCGGATCGGCAGCAACGTCGCGTCGCGAGCCGCCGCGTTCGGCCTGTCGGTGATCGCCCACGATCCCTACATTCCCTCTTCGCGGGCGAGCGCATTGAGCGTCGATCTCGTTGAATTCGACGAGCTGCTCGCGCGCTCCGACATCGTCACATTGCACGTGCCGTTAACCTTGCAAACCCGCGACATGATCGACGCGCGGGCATTTGCACAGATGCGCAACGGCACGGTGCTCGTAAATTGCGCTCGCGGCGGCGTGGTCGAGGTGCGGGCGTTGCTCGAAGCGCTCGATGCAGGCCGATTGCGATGCGCTGCCATTGACGTGGTTCCGCAAGAGCCGCCGCCGGAAGGCTCGGCTTGCGAGCGGGTCATGCGGCACGAACGCGTCGTTTCGACTCCGCATCTCGGAGGATCGACCTACGAAGCGTTGGAGCGTATCGCGATCGAGCTCGCTCACGACGTCATACGCGTGCTGGACGGACGGCCGGCGTCCGGTGCGGTAAATGCGCCGGTGCTTACCGGTGCGGATGCCGAGCGCGCGAGCGGATTTATCAACCTTGCGTTTGTTCTCGGAACTTTGCTTCCGCAGCTTTTTGACGATGCGGTCCGCGACGAAATCGCGATCGTGTTGCAAGGCGACTTAGAGACGCTCGCCGCGGAACCGTTTCTCGCAGCATTGCTTGCGGGCATCTTACCGTTCGTGACGGACCGCCGGGCGACGCTCGTTAACGCGCTCGCTCTCGCGCGCGAACTCGGGGTACGAACGGCTGTGGTGCGCGAACGCGCAGTCGCGCCTTTCCGGTCGTCGCTGGTCGTCGCAGCCGGCGGCCACCGGATCGCGGGCACAGTTCTGCAAACCGGCGCGCGAATTGTCGAGATCGACGGGTTCGAAATGGACGCAGTCGCGGGCGGCACGATGCTTGTTACGCGGCACGATGACGTTCCCGGGATGGTCGGTCGCATCGGTACGATCTTGGGAAATGCAAACGTCAACATCTCGACAATGCAGGTGGCGCGATCGAAGCGCGGCGGCAAGGCGATGATGGTGCTCGAGGTCGACCGCGGCGTCGATCGCGACGTTGTCGATGCGGTCGCGCGCATAGAAGGAATCGCCGACATCCGGCATGTCCGCCTGTGAACGTGTACGTTGCGCGGCACGGCGAAACCGATTGGAACCGGGTCGGCCGCTATCAAGGGCAGCGCGAATCATCGTTGACGCTCACGGGGCGCCGTCAGGCAGACGCGCTTGCCGGCGCGCTCGGAACGCTCGCGGTTTCGCGCATTATTTCAAGCCCGCTGCGCCGCTGCACGGACACCGCGCGACCGCTCGGCGCTGCCCGGTCGCTGCAGGTGGAAGCCGACGCGCATCTGCTGGAAATTGCGCATGGGACGTGGGAAGGACGTCTGCGCGCCGATATCGAGCGGGAAGACCCCGACACACTGCGGCGCTGGCGCGAAGCTCCGCAAAACGTCACGTTCGACGGGGGCGAGTCGCTCGAAGACGTTCTTTCGCGGTGGAAGGTGTTTGCTTGCGCCCTGGCCGGGAAGAATGACATCGTGGTCGTCACGCACGACGTATTGGTTCGGCTTGCCATTCTCGAGGGAACCCATCGCCCGCTTTCGATGTTTTGGGAGCCGCGAGTCGTCAACGGCGGATTCGCGCGCTTTGCCGTCGAGGGCGGCGCGTGGGCGCTGCTCGATGAATGCGTGGACGGGCATCTCTCCGGGTTGTTTGTCGATCCTACCGTTCAAGCGCTGTAAGTTAAGGGAAGAAGGAAAACAATGGCCACCACGCAGACGTTTTTAACCGACGTGAAAGAGTTGCGCAAGCGCGCACGTCAGCACATGGACCGGGGCGCTCTCACACAGAGTTACGAGCTGGATCCGAAACAGGTCGTTGACATCCTCAATCAAGCACTCGCGACGGAGATCGTCTGCGTATTGAGATACAAGCGGCATTTTTATTCGGCGAAGGGCTTAAATAAAGACGCGGTTGCCGCCGAGTTCCTAGCGCATGCTAGCGAGGAGCAAGGGCACGCCGACCGCATTTCGGAACGCATTACGCAGCTCGGCGGAGATCCCGACTTGAATCCCGCGACGCTCACCACGCGTGCGCATTCGGAATATCAAGAGGGTGACGATCTGATTTCGATGATCAAAGAAAATCTCGTGGCGGAGCG
>JBDTFK010000260.1:0-6492 GCA_039937995.1 Vulcanimicrobiaceae bacterium
GACATCGTCCGGATAGGCCTCCACGCGAAGCAAATCGGGAACGAGCATTTCCACGCTTGCCGAAGTTGCCGTTTCCAGGCTCGCCGCCAGGCCCGGAAGACGAGCTCCGTTTCCCGTTAGCGCGACACGAGAAATTCGCAAACGATTCCTTGCGCGCTCCATGACGCCGGCGATTTGGCGCACGACCTCGACGCAGATCGTTTCGCCGGCGCCGGCCACGCCAAGAATCCGTTTTCGCTTCTCGGCCGATGTAACGTCGATGGAAAGATCTCGCGCAATTCCGCGCGTTATCTCCGCCCCGCCCACCGCAATCACCCACGACAAGGGGCCGTGCTCTCCGAAAGCATGGAGCGTGGTTTGGGCCGCGCCTATGTCAAGGATCGCATCGCACCACGGGAGCGATCGCCGCAACGCAAAGGCATCGTGATCGACCGCGACGACGCGAAGGTGCGAACATTTCGCAACAGCTACGCGAGATGCGAGCGTCGCTTTGCGAACCGCGCCGACAGCGTACCGCCCGGCTTTGGCATCGACCGGATGTACGCGAATAACCGATGGTTCCGCTTCGAGGTCCCAACCCGCGAATCGCGCAGCCTCGAAGCTTGCCGCGCGCGTTCGCTCGGCCCAACTCATGTGCGGAAAGCGAATGACGCGCATCGCGGCAGCGGGAGGACCGACTCCGAGAACGCACCGCCGCTCCCGGATTCCTAGCTCGCCGATCATATCCTCGAGGATTGCCGCGACGAACTCGGGATCGTTTTCGGATGCGGAGGATTCTGCCGCGTCGGGAAGTTCTCGCGAAGCCACGGCAAGGATGCGCGCGCAGCCATCGCGATCTGCTTCGGCATAGGCGATTCGCGCGCGCGTCGATCCGATGTCGATTCCAAGCGGAAGGCTGCGCATTTTTTTCACCGGATCACCCCTCTGAAGAGCACGCATGCTACGACGCCGGCCGCAATATACGGTCCAAAGCGTAGCGTCGAGGTTCGCTCGATACGACGCTTGAGAAGCGCCGGCATCACGGCGGCAGCGCCCATGACGAACGCTGCCCCGAGCGCACAGAGGGCGGTCTCGGGACCCAAGGCGGCACCCGCTAGGGCCGCGAGCTTGGCGTCACCGAGCCCGATCCCTCGACCGTGCGTCAGCGCCCACAACGCAACGATCGCACCTCCCGCGAAGAGGGCACCAAGGCCGGCGAAGAGTGCGCCCCCATTCGCTGCCGCGGCGACGACGATGACGACCGTGCCCGTGACGGTAACGCGATCGAACACGTACCCGCTTTGAATATCGCTCGCCGCGCAAACGGCGATCGCCGCAAGCGCAATCACGACGGGTAAAGCGTTCATCACTCCGTGCGACGCGGCCGCCGCCGCGGCTACTGCGCACGCGATAAACAGCGGCACCGTGCGCATGTCAACGATAGAAACCTCGATGCCGGAGTCCGTTCCGGCAGAAAACGCCGCAGCCGAAAAGATCGATGCAGCACAGAAAAAGATGAACGCAGCAAATGTGTAGTCGCTCATCGCGCCCGGTTGAAACCACGCAGCGCCGGCTCGTAGGTCGAATCGACGCGCAACGCATCCGCAAACAGTTTCCTCGCGCGAACTGCACTGCGCGCGTGAAGTGCTGCGAAGCCGGCGAACGTTAGGCTTTGAACGTCGCGCGAAAGATGCCCGGCTAATGCGAAATCTCTTTCGGCCGAAGTGTAGTTGCCTAAAAGCTCCAAAGCGAGTGCTCGGTCGCCCAGAACCGTGACATCGTGCGGGTGCCGGCTCAGATAGCGCGAGGTGACTGCGGTCGCGGCGCGCAGCAGCGCCGGCAGGTGCGAGATCGTTTCGCTGAATGCCAATCGATCGACGGCCGCCGCGTTGTCGCGATCGAGCGCAATCGCTCGTCCGTACATCCGACGAGCGCGAGCGCTCTGGCCGCCATAGGCCAAGTCGTCCCCTCGAACGACAAGCGCGCTCGATATTTGCGGGCGCAGGATCGCGGTAGCGCACAGAATCGCAATGGCGGTAAGGAGCACGCGGCGCGGAGCACGATCGCTCACGCGAGCACCGCATAGTAGAGGGCGAGAGCCACCATCAAGGCTCCGCAAATCGTCTCGAGGGGTCCCCGCACCTGAGGACGGCTAAAGATGTCGCTTATTTTGTCGGCGCCGAACGAAGCGGCAACGAGCGGGAGCGCGTGACCGAGCGCAAACGACGCAAGCACGATTGCCGTGAAGAGCGGACTGAACGCACCCGCGCTAACCGCCGCCAGCGCAACGATAACGGGCGTGCAGCAAGGAGAGAGCACCAATCCAAACGCGCCGCCCAAAAGGAGCGCGGCGCCGATCGAAGGCTTGCCTCGAATGATGCGATGCTTGCAGACCTTCTCCGGTTCCGCGAGGAGCATGCGGAATCCGAAGGCTCCAAGCCCCAGCGAAAGCACCACGTAGATGTACGCCGAATTACGCGCAAGATGCACGAGCAAAGAAACCGAAAGCGCGATTGCAATCGAACTCGACATCAAGCCAACCACGAACGCTGCAACCCGCCGCAGGCGCGCGGACCCGGCGGCCCCTCCGCTAAGCGCGACCACGGCAACGAAACGCGGCGCGACGCACGGCCCAAAGCACGTGGAAATACCCGCCGCAAAAGCGGCCGCCGGCGCCCACGAACTTCCGAACGCCGCGCGTGCAAAGGCGCCTTGAATGAAATCCATGCCTACTGCCCGGCGACGGCCGAGAAACCGGTCGACGACGAGTACTGAATGTGAGCGGTGCCCGGCGCGCCGCCGATCGCGGCCATGGTACCGGGATCGTGAGATCCCGGACACGTAATCGTGTACGACGCGCTCCCGGTTCCCCCGTTGGCGACGGTGAACTCGTAGGAACCTGTGGGCGCAACCGGATCGACGGGCTTTTGCTTGAGGTACGGCGCCAGATCGGCGTCGCTCGTGTCGACGGCGGTGTTATTGCCGGTTGGGTACGCTTGATGGTCGGTCTGATACAACTCTAAAATGGTCGCGATCTCTTTGAGGTTCGCCTCACATGCCGCCGTCTGCGCCTGCGCTCGCGCGCGTATAAAGTTCGGAACGAGAATTGCCACGAGTATTGCAATGATCGCGACGACGATCATCATTTCGATCAAGGTAAAGCCGCGCTCGCCTTCGTTCTTCACGTTTTCTCCAAGTGTTGTCATGTTATTGCGGTACGGTGCCACGCTCACGCACGTTGGGGACGCGTAAGCGGTGAAAGTTTCTTGAGAGCGCCGCGATGCAAACGCGTCACGTGCCGCCTCGAATAGCCAAGGCGGCCCGCGAGTTCCACGACCGGCGTGTCGCGCTCGTAGATTTCCTTGAGGATCTCGCGTTCAAGCGGCGAGAGACGCGCCAGAGCTTCCTCAATGACGACGCGGTCGAGTTGATTGTCAATCGTGTACGATAGCGCTCGGTGCTCGTGGGGGCGCAGCGCTTCCATGGATAACACGGAACTGGTGTTACGATATCTCGTCACCTCGAGTTGTTCGTCGGGCTTTGCATCGAGAAACGAAGCAATTTCACTATCGCTTGGTTCTCGTCCGAGCAGCATCAGTAGTTCGCGTTCGGCAACAACCCAACGGCGCTCCAATTCTCGTAGGCGGCGCGGCGCGCGAAGGAGGCGCTCGCAATCGCGAACGTGGTGCATCAATTCGCCCAAAATAAACACCCACGCATACGCCTCGAAGGGCGTCCCGGCGTTCGAATCGTAGCGGTCGACCGCTTTGATGAGGCCGATGGCGGCGACTTGCTCGAGGTCTGCACGGTCGACGCCTTGACGAAGAAACTTCCTCGCGGCGCGCGTGCACAGGTAACGGTACCGCTCGATTGCGCCGTGCCGCTGCGCTTCTTGGTGGATCACTTGATGCTCCCGATAACAGAGTAAAGAGGGATGAGAATCGATGCGACGATCGTCCCGACGACCGCGCCGAGAACGAGAATGAGGAGCGGCTCCAAGACGCTTCCGAGGGTAGCCACTGCCGTCTCGACATCCAGCTCGTAGTACTGCGCGAGCCGAAGCAACATCGAATCGAGCGCCCCCGTCTCTTCACCGACGCGCACGAGCTGAAGAAAGAGCGGCTCAAATAGTCCGCTTGCTTCCAACGGAAGCGTGAGGGGATCGCCCCGTCGGAGGGCTTCGTTGAGCGCAACTCCGCCGCGTCGATAGACGACGTTTCCCGCAACGTCCTGGGATGCTTCCAGAGCCGTCATCAACGCAACGCCCGAGCGCAAGAGGGTTCCAAGCGTGCGCGCGAACCGGGAGATGGCCGCCTTGCGAATTATCGACCCGAAGATCGGGAACGAAAGCTTCGCATTCTCGAACGAATCCGAAATCCGGGATGACTTTCGAGCAATGCGCAAGAGCATCCACGCTACGAGCGGGGAAACGAGCAGCGCGAGGATCGTAACAGGCGATTTGAGCGCGCCGGCAATCGCGATCAACACGCGCGTACTCAGCGGTAGGGAGACGTGCATCTCGTCGAACATCGTCGCAAATGCCGGAACGGTATTGGCGATGAGAAAGAGCACGAGTCCGATCGCCGTGCAAGAAACAATTGCGGGATAGGTCAACGCGGACGCAACGCGTTTGCGTATAGCACGGTCACGTTCCAAAAATTCGGCGATTCGCTCCAGCACTTCGTGCAGGGCGCCGCCGATCTCGCCCGCCTTGATCATCGCGACGAAGAGGCGCGCAAATTCTTTGGGACGGCGCGCCATCGCGACAGAGAGGGGCGAACCGCCTTCGATATCGCTCGCGACTGAGCGCAGGGCTTCGGCTAGGCGCCGGTCTGCGCACTGCTCGATCGTTACGCCCAGCGCACGGCGCAACGGGACTCCCGAGCCGACGAGCGTCGCAAACGAGCGAAAAAACGCAACCTTAGCCGACTCGGTGACGGGTAGCAATGCAAGTGTGGACGTTATCACCCCACGCGGCGAATCGGCGGCATTGAGCGAGGTGACGAAAAGCGAGCGGCTGCGCAGGTGCGACACCGCATGGTCGAGGTTATCCGCTTCGAGGGCGCCCGCGATGAAAGCGCCTTCGGCGCTGCGCGCGGTGTAGGTGTAGACCTGATTCACGACAACGCGGATCCCGGGATGCGAATTTCATCGCTCCGGTCGCTGACCGCCATGGCGGCATCGACGGCAATCTCTCCGTGCGCCATCAACTCGCCAAGATGGTGTTCGAGCGTCTGCATGCCGCAGTCGCGCCCCGTGAGGATCACGTTACGTAATTGATGGGTGCGCATTTCCCGGATGAGGACGCGTGCCGCATCGTTTGCCACAAGCACCTCGGCTGCGAGCCGTCGCCCCGCCCCACTCGCGCTGCGAACCAGGTGCTGACAAACCACTCCCACCAAGACTTGGGCGAGTTGCGCGCGGATTTGCGCTTGCGCGGGCCCGGAAAATGCGTCGACGATTCGATCGATGGTCTGCACGGCATCGCCGGTGTGCAAAGTGGCAAGCACGAGATGGCCCGTTTCGGCGGCCGTCAATGCAGCCCGCATCGTTGCACTTTCGCGCATTTCACCGACAACGATGATGTCCGGATCCGCACGGAGCGCACCGACGAGGGCTTTTTCGAAAGTCGGCGCGTCCCGGCCGATCTCGCGCTGCACGACGGACGAGCGTTTGCTGGTGTGCCGGTATTCTATCGGGTCTTCGATCGTCAAGATTCGCCGCGACGACGTGCTGTTTATCCGGTCGACGATCGCCGCAAGGGACGTCGATTTTCCCGAACCCGTGGGGCCGGCAAAGAGCACGAGCCCACGACTTCTCCGGGCAAACGCCGAGACAACCGGCGGAAGACGCAGCTCTTCGAGCGACGGGAGCGTACGATTCAGGAGGCGTAGCGAAAGCGAAAGGCCGCCGTCTGCGCGAAATGCGTGTACGCGAATGAGACCGTCCCCGTCGTTCCACGTTTGCGAAACGTCCTCACCGGCTTCGGCCCTCGCAAGACCCGCTCCATCTATCAGCGTCGAAGCGATCGCGCGGATCTCATGGCTCGAGAGCGACGGTCCCGCAATATGCTCGAGTCCCCCGTCGACGCGGATTGCCGCATCGACGTTCGGGCTAAAATGAATGTCTGAGGCATTTCGCGATCGCGCCGTATGAATGAGATCGGCGAGCCGAACCTCCGCAATAGCTCCGCTCATCGCTCAGCGCCGACGAGCAGTACGCGCCGAAGTTCGGCGACGCTCGTTTGACCCGATAAAACCCGCGATATTCCGTCGACGATCATCGGTTGATAGTCGCCTGCCGTTGCAAGATCGCGGAGTGTTAGCGATGACGATTCACTTGCAATCGCCGCACGAATTTGGTTCGTCACGCGGAAGAGTTCGAATATGCCGATCCGCCCGTCGTAACCCGTGCCGCCGCATTTTTCGCATCCCTTCGGTTCGTAGACGCACTGAAGTCGATCGAGTCCTAAAAGCGTTGCGTCATCGTCGCGCACCGGTGTTCGCATGCGGC